>CAZNOV010000025.1:0-13990 GCA_964574725.1 uncultured Nitrososphaera sp.
ATCAACCCACAATGCTCGTTCCCCAAGGATTGTCAACAGCGACAAGCCACTGCCCGTCGGTTTGCCGCCGCAATACATCTGAAGAGATTCCACTCATCTCTACATGCTTGCCTTCGGGGGAAGTACCTATCAAGATCCATCTAGAGCAATAAAGTGCAATATCTCGTGCCTCAATCACTTGATGAGCGTGGGCCCTAAGTGAAGGCTTCAATGAAATGAATCCCTGAAGCGCTGCGCGAACTTCATCTCTGCCCCGAGCCAAGTTTCCGGGCTGCGCAATCAAGATGGCCGTGGGCTCGTAAAAACTCAATGCCCTATCGAGATCGCCTTGGTTGATGGCTTCCATTAGATTTTTTACCGTTTCAACGGGGTTTGGTTGTTCCATATATGTACGGCACAGTGAGAACTAATAAACCCGTATTGTTTCCAATGAATCTAAAGAAAAAAAGGCCGTGACCGTGCAGCTGTTTAGAAGTTCATGATTTGGAATCCATCTGAAAGGAGCTCCTTTATGCTGATGTGCTGGTCGAATTTGTCAACAAGTTGGATTCTGGCCTTCTTGATTGACTCTGTTGCTCCAAACGCTGCTGCACAAAATGAGCAGGCTCCCGCGACCTTGCCCGTCACGGATTCATACAGTTTGTGCGCGATGTGATTCTCTTTGGCTAATTCGGCCGGCCATTTGGTTCCGGTCCCGTCGAAGTAGAGTCGCACATCATCATTTTTGAGTTCCTTCGCTGTCTCTAACGCATTGACGACGCGCCCCAAGCCTTCGTTTGATTCGGTGTCTGCAAATACAAATATTGCCACTTTATTCATTGTTTCACCCCCCTACTATTTGTAACTAGATGATGAAAGGCAAGCTATATTAGTTAGAAAGTAACAAAATTGTAGGCAGGTGAAAAGCAGGTAACTTGAACTCCAACCAGAAAGTATGCCCGATATACAACACGTTCGATCTGATAGGCAGAAAGTTCACTGTCCTGATCCTGCGGGACATGATGCTGTACGGCAAGACCCGCTTTAACGAGTTGCTGGACTCTGTCGAGGACATTAACTCAAAGACTCTCTCGCTGAGGCTCAGGGAAATGGTCCAGGACGGGCTGATCAGAAGGCATGTCTATCCAGAAATGCCGCTAAGGGTTGAGTACGAGCTGACCGAAAAGGCCCGGCATCTCAGGCCGGTGCTCGAGCAGATGGGAGAATTTTCTGCGCGGTTTTGCGCAGCTGACGTTTTCAGGGACAAGAAACCTAGAACGTTCAAGCAGGTTATAGAAGCGGTACAGTGAGCTAATGTCGGCAACCTGCGTACCAGCAAGTTCCGGCTTACCTGGTAAGATGCGCGAAACTAACTAGGTAGGGAATTGCTACCATCTTTAAATATCATGCTCCACATTGAGTATGCATGATCAAGATAATAAGATCAAATGAGCACTATCACAACGAAGAGGACTGGCTGTCGACCAACTGGCACTTTTCTTTCGACCACTACCACGACCCGCAGAACATGAACTTTGGCCCACTGCGAGTCTTCAACGACGACACTATCCAGCCGGCAAAGGGGTTCGGTTTCCATCCGCACAGGGACATGGAAATAGTTACGTACGTTATCGATGGAGAGCTGGAGCACAAGGACAACCAGGGCAACCACGGAGTTATTCAGCCCGGCGAAGTCCAAAGGATGACAGCCGGCAGCGGCATAATCCACTCCGAGTACAACCATTCAAAGGAAAAGCCGCTAAGGCTGGTGCAGCTCTGGATATTTGCAAACAAGCGCGGCCTGCAGCCGTCTTGGGAGCAAAGGAAGTTCAGCAAGGAGGAGAGAAATGGCAGGCTCCTGCCCGTCATTGTGCCAGAGAACGCCGATAACGGCAACGCGCTCCACATACACCAGGACGCGTCGATCTACGTTTCCTCTCTTTCGCGTGGCAGCCAAGTGGAGCATAGGTTGCCTGCAGGTCGCAAGGCGTATCTGTTTGTAATAGATGGGGAAGTGCAGCTGAATGGCGGCAGTGTCTTGAAAACAAGAGACGTGGCAAGGATCGAAAAGGAAAGCGAGCTATCAATCCGAGCCAAAGGGGCCAGTGAGCTGATGCTATTGGATCTGCCGGAAAAATATGCCATCAACAACTGACAGCGTCAAATTCAACGTTCTGGGAGTTGCAGGGAGCACCCGCCAGTTTTCATATTCTACGCGGGCGCTAAAGGTGGCGCTGGAACACGCCAGAGAGCAGGGAGCCCAGGTCCGTCTACTAGAGTTGAGCAAGACAGTTCTACCCCAGTACGATCCTGGCAGCAATTCTTCAAAGGAGGTGGAGCAGGTGGCCGAGGCGGTTGCCTGGGCTGACGCCTTTATCCTTGCATCGCCTGACTACCACGGCTCGATGTCAGGCACGCTCAAAAATTTCCTTGACCACTTTTACGAAGAGTTTGCCGGCAAGGTATTCGGGTACATCGTAGCGTCGCACGAAAAGGGGCTGACGGTGATGGATCAGATGAGGACAGCGGTCCGGCAGTGCTATGGCTGGAGCCTGCCCTACGGAGTCTCCGTCAGCGGCGATCAGGATTTTTCTGGAAGCGATCTGTCAAACGCAAGGATAGCGAAGAGAATGAAAATGATGTCCCGGGATCTTGTGGTTTACGGGAGCCTTGTCAGATCTCAGTTCGCCCGCGACCTTGACAGCGCAGAGCCCCACACATTTGCGGCCCGATATAGACCATAGAATGTTGCAGACCGTCAGAATATGACAGCTGTGACCAAGTATTGTGATTGCCGGTCAATTTAGCAGGCGCTTTGCAATATACTGTGATGTACAAAGAAGCAAAGGTGAATGTAGAGTGACGGTACCTTTACCGGAAGACGTGCTTGTCAATGCGGTCGAGAAGGTGGGCAGAAGCGTGGTGAACATCGCCAGCGTGCGGATGCTACAGGATCAGCTCTTCAGGGTGTTCCCTGTTGAGGGCGTCGGCTCTGGCGTGATAATCGATGAAAAGGGTCACATACTGACCAACCATCACGTGATAGACGACTCTGAGCGGCTCAAGGTGACGCTCTCAGACGGAAGGGTTCTGAGGGGCAGGGTCGCGGGAAGCGACGAGGTGACGGACCTTGCCGTACTCAAAGTCGAGTCCGACCAGCCATTGCCGGCGGCGCAGCTGGGCAACTCTGACGATCTAAAAGTCGGCCAGATAGTGCTGGCAATCGGCAACCCATTCGGGCTCACCGGCGGGCCTGCAGTGACAGCGGGGATCGTCAGCTCGCTGAACAGGAGCATCAGGACAAGGAGCGGAGTGCTCGAGCTAATACAGACAGACGCCGCGATCAACCCTGGCAACTCGGGCGGACCCCTGGTGAATACAAAGGGCGAGGTGGTTGCGATCAACACCGCGAACATGCCATACGCGCAGGGCATCGGCTTTGCCGTGCCGGCCAACACCGCCAAGACGATACTGAAGGAGCTCATCGAGAAAGGCAGGGTGACGCGGCCGTGGATCGGTATCGCGTCTATGAAGGTCACTCCGCAGCTTGCCCGGTATTACGGCCTGCCGGCAAGGGAAGGAGCGCTTGTAGCCGGCGTAGAGCCGTACAGCCCTGCAGACGACGCTGGGCTGAGGAAGGGCGACATCATTGAAGAAATAGACGGCAGCAGAGTGGAAGACCCGTCGCAGATAGCGTCGCGCGTCCGCAGCAAGCAGCTGAATGAAAAACTTATCCTGACTGTCAACCGCTATGGGCGCCAGATCCAGGTTCCGGTGCAGGTGGACGAGCGCCCATGACCTATTTTTTCCTGACAAGAAATGCTTTTGAACTCCGGGGTTGATAAATAATGATGGTGTCGTCAGACCAGGATTCAATGGACGAGCTTATACGCGAGATCGAAAAGGGAGAACTCCATGTCATAATATCTATGGATATCAGAAAATTCAGAAAGAAAGTGACAATGATATCGGGCCTTCAGGACAGGTCAGATGTCGAAGAGATTACAACCCAGCTGAAGAGCAGGATAGGGACCGGGGGGAGTTTCAAGGACGGCAGGATACAACTTCAGGGAGACCATAGGGAAGCGGCAAAGAGCCTCCTTGCCGGCATGGGATTTGACAAGGAATCAATTGAGGTTCAGTAGCAACATGCTTACCTGCTCAGCCGGGAATAACTTCATAATTTATATCTTCAAAAGTAGATCATGATATGCAGGTGAAAAACGAAGCCGAAAAGGCCGAGTCAGCATCCCTCGAGGATAAGGGAAAGCCAGAGGATTCTGTAGAGGTCACATCTGGCAAGACCGCCCAGATTCTTGTATCGGGCGAAGACTCGCTTTCTGTCGAGGATTTTCACAACAACGATACCAAGGTCCTTTCGGCGTTGAACGAGGCTGGTTCAAACTATTCGTTCAGGGGCCTGATGCGCAAGCTGAACATTCACCAGCAGAGCCTTTCCAGGGCACTGCACAGGCTGGAGGATATGGGGCTTGTGATGAAAACGGGCTCTGGATACAAGCTCGGCAATTCAGACAGCGTAGCTGCGATCATGAGGCCAAGAAAGCCAAAGATGGTGGATTACGTGCAGCTGCTCCAGACATACATCCCGATAAACGTAAGGCCCCGCGAAGTCGTGCGCCAGCTCGCCGGCAGGTGGTTCAAGAGCCTTCGGTGGCTGGGCATGATTGAAAGCGCGACAGGCTACACATTACAATGGGCAAGCGAAGACGGCTCTTTCCAGATCAACTTGAGGCTGATCTCTGACTATATCGTAATTGAAACAAACGCCTCGACCGACAAAGAGAAGGTGGGCGCCATGGCAGGCTCTTACGCGATTTACCAGCAGATAACCAGAGCGCTGCAGAACCGAATCGGCAGCGCGTACGTCTGGGATTGTCGAAACGGCGTGGCATCAACACACAACTAGCCCAATGTGACCAGCTTCCGAGAAAGCCGGTCAACATATCGTGCCACTTCCTATACTATAGTAATGACTACCATAGTAGGCATAAAGACCAAGGAAGGAGTGGTGCTGGGCTCTGACAAGAGGGCCAGCAAGGGCTTTTTCATTGGCTCAAAAATTACGCAAAAGATAGCAAAGCTGGACGACACTCTGGCAGTAGCAATAGCGGGCCAGCTGTCCGACGCCGAATACCTCATCAAGGTGGCAAAGGCAGAGCGCAAACTCGCAGAGCTTCGACGCGGTTTCCCGCTCACGGTCAAAGAATCTTCGCGGCTGATAGCAAACCTTGCATACTCGGGGCTAAAGAACTACCAGCCTTATTTTGTCGAGCTGCTGGTTGCAGGCGTTGACCAGGACGGCGGCCACATTCTTACAGCCGACATGAGCGGCGCGATAACCAGCGAGGACTTTGCGTCATCTGGCTCGGGTTCGCCGATAGCGTACGGCGTGCTGGAGAGCGCTTACCGCAAGGACATCACAAACGAGGAGGCAAAGCAGCTCGCAACAAAGGCAGTCGCCGTGGCGATGGAGCGGGACCCGGGATCCGGAAACGGAATTGACGTGCTTGCGATCCCGAATCTCGTGATGGAGGTTGCAAAATAATGGCCGAAACAGGAGGCTATGGGAGCAACATGGGAGGAAGATATCCGTACTTTTACGGCCCTGAAGGCAGGCTAGTGCTCGTCGATAGCGCGCTCGAGGCCGTAAGCAGAGGATCTACAACAATAGGAATCAAGACGCCGGCGTTCGCGCTGCTGACAAGCCACATCAAGCCGGTCAGGTCACTGATAGATCCGGCCGAAAAGATATTTGCAATCGACGGACACGTGGGCGCCACGGGGTCGGGTTACATCGGAGACATACTGCAGCTCATAGACGAGCTCCGGCTTGAAGCGCAAAAGCATAGGCTCAACTTTGAAAGCCCGATCGACGTGGCTTCGCTGGCGAAGCACCTGGGGTCGTACCTGCACAACTATACGATATACGCGGTCAGGCCTCAGGCAGCTTCCGTGATCGTCGCCGGCTTTGACCAGACGGGCCTGCAGCTCTACCAGGTGGACCCGAGCGGAACTTTTATGCGCGGATCCGGATTTGCAATAGGCCAGTCAGCCGACGTTGCGCTTGACGTGCTGCAGCGCGAGTACAGCGCTGACATGAGCGTCGAGCAGGCGGTCGCGCTGAGCAACACGGCGATTGAAAGGGCCCTTGGAGAAAGGCCGGTGGTAGAAGCCGGCGTGGTGACGGCACAGGGCAAGCAGTTCGAAAAGCTGCCCTAGCCACTATTTTTTTTGGGCAGTTATCGCCGCTGCCTTCAGTCCTTCAGGGCGACGCCACTTGTTTGCCCAGCGTGCTAGATCTTTGATTATCACTTCAAGTTCCCTTGCCTGGACCGTCATGCTGTATTCGACCCGCGGTGGAACCTCGGGATAGATCTTTTTTGTAACAAGACCTTCGCGCTCTAGCTCGAGCAGGCGCTCGGCCAGCACGGTGCTGCTGATTCCAGCAAGCGCCCTCTTTAGCTCATTAAACCTAATGACATTCCTTGTGCTGAGGTTTTTCAGGATGTGGAGCGACCATCTCCGGCCCAGCACTTCCCACACATCAACTACAGCACATGTTGTGCTTGCTTTTCCATCAGATGGTTCTTCTGGCATACCTAGTAGCAAATAATTACTTGCTAGTTAATTTATGCTTTTTGGTGCCTCCTTCTATGGAAACCATCCAGACCATGAAAGACATTTCTCACCGACTTTGCGCAGCGTTACTGCAGCAGGTCATCGCCGGACTCTAATTCACTAGCGCCGCGCCCGAGCCCCGGTGCGATTGTAATTCTGGCAGTGGAGGAAGCGATAACAACGATACTGCGATCATCGTTGTAAGATCACGATTTATCTGGCATCACCACACCACAACATTTTAATGGGTTTTCTAAAAAGTTGGCATACGTGCGCCCGGGTAGTATAGAGATACCTGGTTGCTTCTGAGTGAAACCAGAATCGTACAGTCCGGTCCAGTATGGGGGACTGTCACTCCTCCGACCCGGGTTCGAATCCCGGCCCGGGCGCTTACACCAATCAAATGCTAACTTTCATGAATCAAGCCTTCACCCTGAAGCAGCCGGGTTATGAACGACACAATCCGCGGAACGTCCTGCTCGACCTTTTCCAATGTTACCAGTAGGACATTGTGATCAGGCATTGGAAATATCAACGCCTGAAGATTCTCAAAATCCAGGTACATGTGCCTGAGCTCTCCAAGCTTGCGCCTGTATCGATAGAATGAGGATGCAACGTGATTTGTCGTCTTGATAAGTTCGCCCATCTCTTTGGGACCAAGAAGCAGGCTAACATCCTCACGGAGCTTGTATCGGCGAACCATTCCAGTCGCCGCTATCATGCTCGCCGATCGAATGTTCGCTGATGACATCAATATCTTGGAAAGCACGAAATCGACTGATTCGCGGTAGGTCCGTTCCTTCAAGCTGCGATATACTGTATTCCAGAATTTATAAGAACTATCCGTCTGATTCATTAATTGCAGCCGGGAATGGCATACCCTAGTCGTACGGCATTTTTTGGCACTAGGAATAGCTTCCTATCACTGCACTTTGTACTTCGTCAGTTCAGAGTAGGGTATGTTGAGGAATACCTCGCTGCCGTTGAATCCCTCCACGCAGGATTTGGGCACGTTGTATTCTCTTTTTGCTCCTTGCATTATGGTAAAATTGTCTCCTGCTTCCGAGATGATGTTTCCTACGTCGATTCTGTCGCTGGACCTTACGTTCTTGTGCATTACCCTTTCCCAGTGCTGTATCACTGGTTCGGACATTCAACTGCAATACGGCAATCGAGTACTTAAGTTTGCCTTGACCTGAACGCTTGGACAACCGTTCTGCCAACTGTGCGTGAATTATCAGTGCCGCAGGTTCATGATCTTACACTGCAAAATATATCAAAATGAAGAGCCCGATACCTGTCGTTGGATACGCTAGGACATTCTGACAGCTACGATTCGAGCCTGATCGAGCGCCTACTCTTTAGGGTCGCGAAAAAGTGGGTGGCAGGGTACGGCGCGGAGCAGGCGGTGGCGTCAGCCGTTGATTCGAACAGCCGCGGCATGTCAGCAATCCTGAATTTTCTGGGAGAGGAGACGACAGATCCCAAGGCAGTAGATCACACAGTTGGCGAGTACCTTTCGCTGATGGATCTGATGCATGCAAGAAAGGTAAAAGGATGCGTATCGGCCAAGCCAACGCAGCTGGGACTTGCCATCAGCCATGAATTGTGCTTGAAGAATTTCAGGAAGCTTGCGGCAAAGGCCAGAGCTCTCCAGCAGTTTTTGTGGATGGATATGGAGTCGGCAAAGTTCGCAGAAGACACCATAGCTATCTACCTTGAGCTTTTCAAGGAATTCAAGATGAGCGGCGTCGCACTACAGTCATACCTGAGGCGCAGTGCCGGCGACCTCTTACACATAGTCGAGGAGGGCGGCAAGGTAAGGCTGGTCAAAGGAGCGTACAACGAGCCAGAAGAGCAGGCATTTACCACCAAGGAGGAGGTCGACGAGAATTTTTCAAGACTAATGAGAATGCTCTTTGAAGGAGGCGCATTCTTTGCGATTGCCACCCATGACTGCAAGCTGGTGGAAGAGGCGATATCGATGTCAGCAGGGAAGTCAAATTTTGAATTTCAGCTCTTGATGGGGATCCGTGACGAGCTCAAGCGCGATCTTGTGGGCCGGGGGTACGCGGTTTCGGAATACATCCCCTACGGCACAAATTGGCTTCCGTACTCTGTTCGAAGGATAAGGGAGCGGAAGCGGAACCTGCTCCTGCTGGCCAGGTCCCTTATTCAACAATAGTCTCAGGATACAGTATTCTGGCGAGCTTCCTTGTTAAGAACCTCCTCCGCGTCGTCCTCCCCCTTCTGAATGAGTTTTCTGATCGTCTCCAGCGAAAAATCGGCATCCTCAAAGAGGAAAGGCACGTCCTCGGTCCTTTCTATCCTAATTATCTTGTCAATGATTGCACCGCGCTCGCATGCAATCTTGTGATATTCTTCCTCGGTCTTCAGGAACCTGTCGCGCATGTCTCCTTTGAGCTCAACATTGTTCAGAATGTCATGCATTTCTTTCAGCAGAAGCAAGTATCTGGAAATTATGTTTGACATCCTGACATTATGTTCAGTTTTGTCGCTATACATTATGTCTCTGGCCCTGTGCATTGCATCAAGCAGGCTTTGAGGAAGATCTCGCTGCACACGCGGAAACAGGTTGACGACATACACCTTCTTGTCATGATTTGGCGACGCTTCTATGACTTCTCTCAGGGGAGTGTTGCTGAGAAGAGCGCCGTCCCAAAGATACCTTCCATCCTTTTCAGTCCACGCGATCCCGTAGAATGGAAAGCTAGCACATGCAGCTAGGTGGTCTTGGTCTATGCGAGTATGCTTGCTGTCAAAAATCACCGGTTCGGCATTTCTGATATCCGTACAGGTCAGCACTAACCTCGAGGCTCTACCGGCGTCATTTAGTTTTTCAAAATCGACATAATTCGCCAAGGTCTCTTTCAAGGGTTCCAAGTCATAGAGGTTGGGCTTGAATACAGAGAAGGGGTTGAGCTGATAGAATTCCTTGAGCCACAGGGAAGAGAAAGCTCGGGGGTTTCCATAGATCGCAGATGTGGCGGAAGCGATAATTGCTCGCTGCAAGTCAGACATGAAAGCTAATGGTGGTGCAACTTTGTTTGCCACATCCAGCCAAAAGTTTTCAAGGTCTGATGCAGGGTCCCCACTCTTTGAACCAGCTATAATTCCGGCATTTACAGCGCCGATAGAAGTACCTGCAATCACGTCAAACCTTACGCCATGCCTATGCAGAGCCTTGTACACACCGCATTCATAGGCTCCAAGGGAGCCGCCTCCCTGCATCACGAGTACCGTTTCGTAATGAAGCTTCTGAATATGCCTGATCTTTAGTTCTTTGATGGTCAATTCAGTGTCTGATATCAGGAAGCTAGAATTAAGAGTTAGGTGCTCCGAATAGAAGTGGCGGCTAACCCGCAATAGTCTGGCTTTGCTCGCGCATGAACTGAGTCAGGTAGTGCGGCCCGCCCGTCCCTCTGCCACTGGTGCCGGAATCCTTCCAGCCGCCAAAAGGCTGGCAACCCACCATCGCTCCCGTGGTGGCGCTTGCCTGCCTGTTTACATAAACCACTCCCGCCTCGATGCAGTCCAGAAACTCGCGCACCTCATCCTGGTTGCCGCTGAAAATTCCTGCTGTAAGCCCGTAGTCGACGTCATTTGCAAGCCTTATCGCGTCGTCAAATTTTTCGTACTCTGCCACGCACAATATGGGAACAAACATCTCCTCTTTGAACAGCCGGTGGTTCTTTGGAAGCCCCGCAACAATGGTGGGCTCCACGTAGTAGCCGTGCTTTAGCTCGCCTTCCTTCATCACAGATCCACCGGCAAGCACCTTGCCATCCTTTGCAGCCACCTTCACGTACTTTTGATATTTCTTGTAGGCGTCGGCGTTGGCAAGCGGGCCCACAAAGGTGTTGGGGTCGAGCGGGTTTCCAACCGGCAGCTTCTTTGCCTTCTCAACAAGCTTGCTAAGGAACTCGTTTCGCACATTCTTGTGGACAAATACACGCGAGCAGGCGCTGCATTTCTGGCCCGAATAGCCAAACGCTGCCTTGATAACGCCGTCGGCAGCCTTGCCGATGTCCGCGCTCTCTGTCACTATCGCCGGGTTCTTGCCTCCCAGCTCGGCTATAAGCGGCCTTGGCCTTTCACTAGTGAATTCCTTTTCCATCCCGAATCCGACTTCCCGGGATCCTGTGAACACGATTCCCGCGACATCTTTGTTACTGACAAGCTCGCCGCCCACCTTGCTGCCTGGCCCGATAACAAGGTTGAAAACGCCGTCAGGAAGTCCTGCCTGCCTGAATATCTCGGCGAACTTGCAGGCTATTATCGGCGTGTTGCTCGACGGCTTGACGACGACAGTGTTGCCGGTGATGATCGCGCCTGTTGTCATGCCCACAAAGATTGCAGCAGGAAAATTGAACGGAGCGATCACTCCCCACACGCCATAAGGCTTCAGGACGCTCTTGCTCTTTTCACCTGGCTGCGCGCTCTTCATCGGAGTTTCAAAGCCGTTGTAGCGCTCGACCTCCTCCGAGTAAAAGCGGACAAAGTCTATTGCCTCATCGACGTCAGCGATCGCTTCATAGCGATTCTTGCCATTTTCGTACGAAATCCATGCAGCAAGCTCGAACTTGCGCTCGCTCATGATGTCTGCTGCCGTCCTGCATATCTTCACCCGCTCGCGGTAGTCGGTTCTGCCCCAGCTAACAAAGGTCTTCTTTGCAGCTGTGATTGCCTGGCGGGTGTGCCGACTGCCCCCTCTAGGGAGGTGGCCGAGGACTAGTCTGGTGTCAATCGGGGAAGACTCGGCGATTGTCTCAGTTGTCCTTACCTCCCTGCCGCCGATGATCATCGGGTATCTCCTGCCAAATTCGGACCTCACCTGCTCGAGCGCCCTTTCGTACCTATCATGGAACTCTCCCTCGGTCTTTTCATGCATGAACCGCCGAACGGTGTTCTCGTTCTCAAACATGCACCGGCAATATGGGTAGAGAAGCTTAAAAATCCTAACGGACGACATAGAAAAGAATACTAACCACTTTCGACTATGATCAGCAAGGCAGATGAGTGCAACCAGCAACAAATCACGGATCTTGCTCTTCATGATGATAGTGGTTGCTCTGGTCTTTTTCCTGACCAGCTTTCTGGCCGCGGTCTTTTCGAACGGCCCGGCGACAACCCCGACTGGCACCGTCAGCGAGCCGCAGAGTGTAGGCAGCAGCTGCATAACGGTGCTCACTGCTGAGAACAGGCTATACGCCGACTGCCCATTTAGCTGACTCTAGGTCCCGGCATTTTCATCTTTCGCGTTATTCATGATTTGAGCAGACGCTGCAGATAACCTTGCTCTTGATCAGCCCTTTCTTTTGAGAACAGTCGCTGCACACCTTTCTGTTGCATATGCTGCATGTCCCACTATGGTTGGTGCAGGCCGGTGACCTGCATATTTCGCACCGAATCTTGTGCGCGGCGCAGAAGGTGGAGTCGCATATGTGGCACACTGCGCGGTGTTCAAGGCAGGCCGGCTCCAGGCAGATCTTGCAGTAGGCGAGATGGGCGCTGCATACCAAGTTGCCGCAGCTGCATGCCCACCCTTCGGCAAGTGCCACGGAACAGGCAGAACACCTCCCCCAGGTGCCGTTCCCTGTGTGAGAGCTCCAGGCAACGTCGCCGTAATGCTCCTTTGCTCCGTTCACCAGTATCCTAGCCCTGTAAACGATCTCTACAAGCCATCCTGTGATTCCGACCTCTGTCTTGCTTTTGACGTTGCCGACAGCCTGGTGGAATTTCTCCTTCTCCTCCTGCTCGATTTCGTATAGCTTTTCTTCGAGATCTCTTTTGTTTGTGTGCAGCTGCTCTATCTTTCTCTTTGTGGTGATGATTTTCTGCTTCTTTGTGTCGATCCTGCTGTCAATTGATATCAGCCGCGCCTTCAGGCTCTTTTTCTTCTTGCTTTCTTTTTTTACCTCCTTGTACAGTTTCTCGTACTGCTTTACAGCGTCGGCGTCTGACTCGGCTGTCTTCCTTAGCCCCGCGACCGCTGCATCAATGTCGGAAATCTTGCTCCTCGGCTTTGCCGACCTTGCGGCAATGATCTCTTTCCGCTTTTCTTCTATCAGGATGTCGAATTTGCGAGTCAACTCTCTTTCCATTTCGTTGACGACCTTTTGAAGCTCGCCCTTCCAGAGGCCGGCCATGCTTCTCACCTGCTGCGGTACAAGCCGGTGCGGAATCAGAGAGTGCTTTGGCAACTCTACAAGCTCATCGCCAAACGCTGCGAGCTCGGACACCTTGTCCAGCGACTCCTTTGCATAGCTCTTTTCGAATACCGAGGCGCTGAGTTCAAACACAGGATGGAAATTTTCCTCTTCCTCTACTGAAAGAACCTTGACTGATTTCAGGTTGCTGCCAAGCTTGATAAAGCTGGCAAGATCGCGGGGCTCGAACTTTTTCTCGATCAACAGGAAGGTCTCGTCCTTGCCTTCCGCCAACACTATGGAGTCGTCCCGGACGGGAACAGGAAGGGGTTCGATCGGTCTTTCCGGCACTCCGACTGCAAATTCGTCTTCTCCGACCAGCATCACGGGAGCATGCTCGGTTTTCTTTAGCGGTTCCATCAGCGCCGCTATCTCGCTATTTTCCAGAGGACCGCGGTGGTACGACAGCGTCCAGCGCGATTTTATCACCGATTTGAATCTTGGATCGAAAATATTGCAGTAGAATTCCCCTGGCCTCAGCCTAGCGATCTCACGTTCCGCATCTGAATCAAGCTCCAAGCCAACGCTTACGCGTTGAATGTCGCGCTGCGCGCCGAGCCGGCCGATAAGCCGTACGTTAGCATTTGATATCACCTTGTAGTCGAGGTCGATGGCGTTCTGGCTGGCAAGGAGCATCCCCAGGCCGAAGGCCCTCGCCTGCTTGATCAGGAGCAGCAGCAGCTTCTTTGACGGAGGTTCCCTGACAGGCGGGCAGTAGCCTGCGATCTCGTCAAAGTAGAGCAGGTACCGCAGCGTCTGGGCGCTGCCCTGCTTGATCAGCCACTGGAATAGCCGCTGGAGAATCAGCTCCACAAAGAGGTGCTTTTCATTCTCTGACTGGATGTTTCGCAGATCAAGTACGTTGATCGACGGGCTGCTAAACAATTGCGAAAAGTCTATCGAGTCTGCCGACGACCACGACCGCAACTTTGGATCTGACAGGAGCAGGTTGATCTTTGTGGCAAGCTCCTTTCTCTCCCTGTCCGATACGACCTTGGAAACAGGCAGCGACCCTACAGAGCTGAATGACGGGCTCTCTATGTTCCTGATGAGGTCACTCACGGTCAGGCTCTCGCCTGCCTTCCAGGCGTTTTCAAGAATTGCCGAAACAAACGTTATCTCTTTTCTGTCGCCTTCGCTAT
>CAZNOV010000026.1:0-1554 GCA_964574725.1 uncultured Nitrososphaera sp.
GACGTGTTTGCGGGGATCCCTCTTCGGGTCCGAGTACACTCCTAGAATCTCTATCGGGTCGACTTGGAGCGATGTTTCTTCCAGAGCCTCCCGTCTTGCTGCCTCCTCGACAGTTTCTCCTTCATTGACAAAGCCGCCTGGAAGTGCGAGCTTACCCATGAACGGATCTTTCTTTCGCCGGATCATCAGGACCTTGGATTCCCGCTGAAGTATGATGTCCACTGCAGGCACAGGATTGCGATATTCGCTCACAGAAAAAGGTACGAGTGTTGGATTATTAACGATTCCAGATCGCAGAATTATTGCGGCTCTGCGTCACCCGATCACATTCATGTTATTACAATGATGTCCTAAATTCTTATAAACATGGGCGGCATATATTTCGGTGATGTCTGCCATCATCGTCGAGATGGAAGAGTCTCCGAGTCCGCTAACGGTATGCCCGAGGTGTGGAAGGCAAGTAAGAATCGACGGACATTGCGAATGCGAAGCAATCTTTTCCGGTGCCATTAATATCCAGAGGAAGTAATAGAACAATCGAAAACGCTCCCGCGCCCCACAGCTAGGCGGCGCTATGCAAGGTATCCTGTAATCGATGTCTGACCAAGGTCCAGCTTTTCAATTTTCTTTGGAACCATGCCCGCAGGAAATCTGCAGAGCATGCCATTGCGTCTTACTTTCATTCCGAGTAAATCAAGGATCCTCGTCTCGTAGGCCCTGCCTGCGGCAAGATAGCAGGAATCGGGCTTTTCAAAATTGTATATTTCCTTGTATGTTCGCTCCGCATCTGGAATTTCAAGCAGCCTAAGTACAGTCCTCATTCTTTCCCATATGTCATGGCGAAGCCGCAATATCGCTCCAAAGACGTGAGTCACGCCCGAAGCCCGGCAGTTGTTGATTATCGCATCAAGCTCATCATCAGTGTCGGAAATGAGCGGAATTATCGGATCCACGTTCACTGCGCATCTGACCCCTGAATCAGCGAATCTTTTGATAACGGAGAATATCCTGTCTGAAGGTGGAGTCCCCGGTTCAATGATCCTTCTGATCTTTTCATTGCAGCTAGTTATAGACCAGACAATGCAGCAGCTTGACCTGTACTGCCTGTGGAGCTCCAGATCTCGTTCAATTATTGCCGATTTTGTGAAGACATAGTATGGCACTTTGTATTTCTGTAGAACTTTTACGCACCTTCCCGTAAGGGCGTACCTTAGTTCTGCAGGCTGGTAACAATCAGTGGCCGAGGAGATCATCACCGGCTGGATGGTTTTCGGTTTCCACTTTGCCAGCTCCATCTCTAGAATTTCCGGCGCATTGCTCTTGGCGTATATCTTGTCATAAAATTCCGGCGACCATTCGTAGGTCGCATAGCAGTATGCGCACCTGTGTTGGCATCCTTGGTATGGGTTAATGGTCAATCCTCTGTGTTGCCTGACTACAAAGGGATGGATTATCGATTTGCTCTTCTTCGATTCTATCTTTGGCGCCCCTTTGTACCACAGCTCCGACATGTTATCGCATGACAGCTAGCATTCTAATAAGAGGCGTAGCACC
>CAZNOV010000026.1:1654-12936 GCA_964574725.1 uncultured Nitrososphaera sp.
TGGTTTGGTATAGTTTTTTATTCGCGCAAGTGGGTTGCTAGACCACACATGAGAATAGGCGTGGCGGGCCTGGGGCTGATGGGCTCGGGTATGGCGACTCGTCTCATAAGGACAGGTTATAGAATCTGCGTCTACAATCGAGACAGATCCAAAGCAGAAAGGTTCTCTGGGAACGCAGATCGAGCATCGACCCCTGCAGAGTTGGCAGATAGGTGCGACTTTGTCATCGTCGCGGTAACTGATTTTCACGCGGTGCAGGAAGTCCTACTTGGCGACAATGGTGTCGTAAAGTCAGAGAATCGGGATCTGATAGTCGCGGACGCGAGCACGATCTCTCCTTCCCAGTCCAGTCAGTGTGCCCGCTCACTGCGTAGTAGAGGTATTGAAATGCTCGGAATGCCCGTGATGGGCGGACCCGCCTTGGCTGAGTCGGGGGAGCTGGTGCCAATGGTTTCCGGCGACAGAGAATCTTACGACAAGGTCAGAACAGTGATCGAGCGGCTCGGCAAGCCTGTATTCTACATCGGCCCGACAGATGGGGCCGCCAACGCGATCAAACTGGCCCTTAACCTCAACATAGCGCTCGTGGCAAGCGCAGTCTCGGAAGGGATAACGCTGGTGAGGAGCTCTGGCATAGATCCTTCTCTTTTCCTCCAGGTCCTGAACTCCACCTACTTTAAGACGGGTCTGTCAGAAAAGAAAGGTCCGAAAATGATAGACGGGGACTTTCAACCGACCTTTCATTTGAAAAACATGCTCAAGGATCTGGAGCTTGCAGCTGCCACCGCGCAGGAAAGAAAAATATCACTTCCACAAACTATCCTAGCGCAGCAAATATTCAGAGCAGCCAACAACAGCGGTTTCTCCGAAATGGACTATACAGCAATATGCGCGTTCTTGGCAAAAATTAACGGGATGGATAGGCCACGATGATGCTGAAGAAATTGCAGGAGCTAAAACTGGACGAGTTCACGGTGGTGGCCTCTCTTCCAGACATGGGAAGAGTCGGGGGCCTGGTATCCTCGTTTCTGTCTCAACATCTGAAGACTCGGCTGGTCGCCGAGATAACTTCAATGGATAAACCGTGGGTCACATATTCCGATGGCGTTGTGAAGAATCTGGTTGACGTATACAAGATCTTCTGTGATAAAAGGCATAATCTTTTGGTGTTCACCGGCGATTCCCAGCCACAGGATCCTGGCGAGCTCCACAGGCTATGCCATACGCTCCTAGACTACTTGCAATCGGTAGGAAGAGTAAGGCTGCTTTACGGCGCAGGAGGCTACCTCCGGGAACAGGTAACAGGAGCTCCAAGGGTGTGCGTTGTCGTAAACAAGCCCGAGCTAAAGAAGATCATAGCAAATTCCGGGTTAGAAATTGTTGGAAACGAAATAACCACGATAACATGGTTCAACGGGCTAATACTCGGTCTATCGGCCGAAAGGGGGATCAACGGGATAGGCCTGTTTGGAGAGATTTCCGAGAGTTCTGTGCCGCAGCCTCTAGCAGCGAAGAGCATACTTGCAGCGTTCTCCAAAATGGAAGGAGTGCCGATAGACACGAAGCCTCTGGACCAGCACTACGAATCAATACTGGAAGAATTGCAGAAAAAGAAGGATCCGTCAAAGTTCAGCCCGGGAATCGGGTAGCCGAGTTAGGACAGCTTTGTTATTGTCGTCATCACAGAATGGAATAGAATGCAACTAGTGTACTGGTGAGCCTGCAGAGACTTCTTCAGAAGGGGTCAGGAAGATCGGTTTGCCATCGGGCCCGTCAGCGGCGAGGAGCATACCTGACGAGACAACGCTCCCCAGCTTTCTGGGTTGAAGGTTTGTGCAGACAACGACGAGTCTACCCACGAATTCCTCGGGTCGGTAGAAAGCAGCTCCTCCGACTGCGAGCTCGCGCTCTTCTCCTCCGAGGTCAACTCTTGCTTTGAATACCTTACTCATTCCCGGTATGGATTCGGCGGAAATGACTCTACCAATCTTCATCTTTACCGTGGAAAATTCATCGATTGTAATCAGCTCCTCTGGCTGCGCGCCGCTCATGGATTCCCTTCAGAACATGCCACTAAAATTGGTTACTGCCGCGACCGGTGATAAGCATTGTGCAATTGTGTTTTGAAGTGGGCGTTGACAGTGGCCGGCTTCACAAAAGCGATGGGACTGTCGGGGAGGATATGACGTGGACTCCAGCATGTTGCCTATTTTATCCTGTCAAATGGCTTCATCGCGGCGGGCAGGTTTTCAATGAGATCTGTCGCCGTCATGTGGAGTCCAACGCGTTTGTAAGCGAGGTTCCCTGCAAGGCCGTTCAAATAAGTCGCAAGAAGAGCCGCATCGAATGGTTTCATTCTTGTCATGAGGGTTGCAGTGATGCCGGAAAGAACGTCTCCGGTCCCGCCCACGGTCATTGCGCAATTGTGGGTTTTGTTAATGCCGGTCTGACTGCCGTCAGACACGATGTCTACTGGACCCTTTAGAAGAACGGTTACGCCGTGATCCTTTGACATGCGCGTGACATTCGCTATTCTTTCCTTTTCTGTATTCCCGGGCTCACTCTGAAAGAGCCTTCTGAACTCTCCTGCATGGGGCGTGACAACGGCGCCGAGACCCTTGATTTCGGGAAGGATTTCGGGAATCAGGGCGGACGCGTCAAGAAGCACCTTCGTCTCCGATTGTTTCACCTTGCTGACCAGCGCAATTATCGCTTCGGGAGCCGCGATACTCATTCCCATGCCTATTGCCGCAGCGTGTGGGCGCTTCGGAAGCATGGCTGCCAGTCTGTTTGCCGAACCCACGGTCAACTTGTCATCTGGCAGAGGCAGTGCTATGATATTTGGGGAACACGACCTCACAGGGGTTACGATTGAGCGAGGAACTGCAGTGTAAACCAAGTCGGCGCCTGACCTCAGCGATGCCATCGAAGTCAATACTGGCGCGCCGTGGTAGAACCTGCTTCCGCCGGCGACAAGAACAATGCCGTTATCTCCCTTTTTCGACGACGCCGCGCGCGGAGGCGTCATCGTTCTCGCGAGCTTTGGATCAATCGTAATGACTGCCAATCGTCGGTATTATCATGGCTGGGTGAATAAACTTTCCCACTGGCCCGATTGATTCGGCGAACTTTCATGCCAAGCTATCAACTGGATTCGAGTCCGCACCATTTCAAGGGTCGGAATTAGCAATTAGCTTGGTTCAGCATGAATAGTTACTATGGACCTTGGGTATCTTTCGCGGATGTGTTTCTCAATCTCAGAAACCCGATCGTGTATCTGCTCGATTGTCATCTCGCCGGCGGAGTCCGGCTTGAATACACAACCAACATCAATCTTTAGCAAGTTTGCGTCCGTTGTATAAGCTGACACCCTGCTGACCGTTTCAACATCTTCCATGTCAAGGACTATTTTTCTGATCGAATCCTGTACGTCGGCGTCAGAAATCGGTTGGACGCCCTTCAAGTCAGGTAGCCTTGGCTCCAGATGAACTGTGATGCTGTCTACACCTTTGAGTCGCTTCTTTATTGCGTCCTCTACTGCATCCGCTATCGAGTGAGCCTCTGTCAGCGTGGCAGACCTGTTGACCTGAAGATGGAGTGAAACCTCCAGCAGGTTTGTTTGATCGATTCTAGATACAACCACATTGTGGACTCCTCTCACACCGCTTACGCCGGCCGCTGTCTGTTCTATCATCGATTCTGGCGAAGCGTCGGCGCCCCAGAGCGGTTCAAAATGGACCGTTACATCATCTGCCGAGACAATCAGACCAGAGTCCGCCATGCTATCTGCAATGCTTTTTTCAACCTTGCCGCTCGTCTCGTGTGCGTTTTCAAAGCTCATGTCGGCGCGCAGCGCGACCGTGACGTCAACAAATATCTCCCTACCGACCTTGCGCATCTTGACATCCTTGCATTTCAGAACGCCTTCAGTAGAGTTTGCGGCATGCATGACCCGGGCGACAAGGTTTGGGGAAATGACATCTGTCAGATCTTTGGCATTCTGATAGACAAACCTGCTGCTAAGGTAGGCAAGCAGCGCACCCAGCGCAATAGCGGCGATCGAATCCGCATGAAGAAAGCCAGAACTCACAAGCCACAGACCTACGAGTGCGACTGAAGTTGAGGCAAAGTCTGCAAAGGCATGGTATAGGTCGGCCTTGATTGTCGGGGCAGCAGTCTTTTTGGACGCCCTGCTCAGGACACCAATTCTGAAAACGTCGATCGAAAGTGCGTAGATAACGGCCACAAATCCAATCGTCCCAGGCGTGACGAGCTGCGAAGACTGGGGACCTGCTGCGATCCTTATCACTGCCTCGTAGATGAAAAACAGGGCCACGACAAACAGTGCTGTGCCCCCGATGAAGCCTCCGATGGTTTCGATCTTGCCGTGCCCGTAGGTGTGGTCATAATCTCTGGGCTTTAGAGCTAGCGTGGTGGCAATTATCAGGACGACTGTCACTACCGCATCCAAGAGCGCGTGTGTGCTATCCGTAAGTAGCGCAAGACTGTTTGTGGCAATCCCAGCGACCAGTTCAAAAACAAAAACTGAGGATATGGCAACAAGTGATATCCGTAAGGTCTTTCCTTTAATGGCTCCAACATCGGCCGTCGGCAACCGGTCTGCTGGCACTATCAGAACAAAAATGCTAGATTTGTTATTTAGGTATTTTGTGTTTCCACCAGCTACCTAAATTAGTCGGCTCTAAGGAATGCGTTTCGACTCCATTCCGCTCCGCGCGGCTCTCTGCGGTTTCTACAAGAGCGCCAAGGGGGTTTTCGGCTTGATGTACGTCTTCTCTATTGAATTAAGAAAACCGGGTATGTCATTGGGTTTGGACTTTATCCTGCCGACAACATTGACGTTGGAGTACGGTATGATCTTCCCCTGCCTGCTTAGTGGAGTGTATCCGTAGAACAGGCAGATGGCACTTCCTTCCGGCCAAAATGCGACATCAAAGAGATCGACAGCAGACGTTCCGTTTTCTTCTCCCACTTTTACAGAAGTTTCATCGCTGTACAATTCATCTCCCCATCTGTTCAGAGTGAGGCTGATGGGCAGGCTGTCGACTATTGCCCGGACTGTTCTCGGCGACTGCTGATCGCATAGTTCAATCGAAATCTTGTCATCGAGCTCGAGTAGCTCTATCGTCAGCATTCTCTTCATCTGATATCAGAGCGCTGGGATAGGACCTTCCTGTACTGTTTTTGGAATTACAGCAGGTTCATCAATTTTCTGGAATGGCATCACAAAGCTGGGGAGATCCAGCAGACTCGTCCTCCCATTCCTGTGGATTGCGTATGTTTTGCCTTCGTAAGTGCACTTTATTACGGGCAGGTGCTTCATGCTCCCGACGATATCTGCTATCTTGTAATATTCGAGGAGCTTTCGTGATTCGTAAACAGTCTTGTTGCTCCTTCGGAATCTCTTCTTGCTCATGAATTTGAACGCAAGTACGATGTGTCTCGTAGGGTAGACGCCGAACATGTTCCTAATTATCATGCACCGCTCAAGTTGGTCCTGCGGCACGTACAGGATGTCGCTTGTTCCGGACTTGGCTTCTATGGTGAGGAGGATTCCATCAGCATTGTTCACCGCCACAATGTCCGGGAGCCCCGTGCTGCTCCCGCCCAACCTGCGCGCATTCCAGAAGCCTCTGTTCAGACGCTGGACGAGTGCATGTTCGTAGCTGTATCCTCTGCTGTGGCGGATATTGCCCAAATATGTCATGAATTCTTCAGCCCGCGCCTTTAAAGTTTCTCCACCAACGGGGTTTTCTTGCACCAGCGTCGGTCCATGCAGTCACTATGGCACGTCCGGATACGACCATTTAGCTAGGCAAGTCTTTTATTGAAAAAAGGTCTCTTACTCTGTCATGCTACTCAACATAGAGAGCTCGCTCAATGAGATCGACAGAAACCTCAAAGACGTGCAGGAACGCCGCGAAAAGCTGATCAAAGGAACCCGTGACATAATTATGCTGTGCAGCAAATCGATAATTTCGTTGCACCAGGGCGATGCAGAGAATGCAACTGGCAGCATGTCACAGGCGAAGAAGTTACTAGACGAGCTTCGGACCGTCGCAAAGCAGGACCTCCGTAGGTACACCGGAGTAGCAGAACAGGAGCTCGTCGAGGCGCACGCACTTCTGGCGATAATGGAAAAACATCAGATTCCATCCATGACGGATCTCAATGTTACAGGCGAGTCTTACCTCAATGGCCTGCTTGACTGCGTCGGAGAGATAAAGAGATTAGTGTACGACAGAATGCGTTCAGGCAGCGATGAAGATGTGGAGAAGCTGTTTGTTGTGATGGAACAGATCTATGGGTCGATCTTTCCGTTTGCTGGCTACGACAATATCGTTTCCGGGCTAAGAAAGAAATTGGATGTGGCGAGGATCCTAATCGAGGACATCAGAGCGGTAGTGACGGAAGAAAGCAGGAGAAGGGCAATGATAAAGGCAGTCGACAATCTCGAAAACAAGATCTCTAGAGAAGGATCCTGATCGTGGGAAGCGTGATCGACGGAAGGGCCGTTCATACTGCCGATGGACGAGAAACAGAATGAGAGAATCCTCGAAATCTTTAATTCAGGTTCCCAGCCGTATGCTATCTGGATGGAACCGTTCTCTTCGGCAATAATGAATATTGCCGGTTCCGAGTGGATTATAATCATACTTCTTGCAGTCGTGCTGTTTCTAGGGACAAAGAAACTCCCGGAGGTTTCCCGCACGATAGGCAAGGCGGTGGGCGAATTTGAAAAGGCAAAAGAGACGTTCAGGCGGGAAATGGAAGAGGCATCGCAACACGCCAAGGGCACTGGAAAGCTGCCGAGGATTACAGGACCCGTTACATCCGAGCGTCAAAAGCTCTCAAAAATAGCAGAGTCTCTTGGCATAGAGGATAACGCGGAGCTCACGGACGAGGAGCTCCGTTCAATGATATCAAAGCGCATGGCAAACTAATTTCGCTTAAATAGCCCCCGAACCTACCAAAATAGCCGCTTCCACACAATATTTATAACATTAAATTCTGCTCAACAATGCAATGTTAGAGACACCTAGAAGCTCTTCCGCGTCGACGATAAATCCATTTGAAGTAGCTTTAAAGCAGCTCGATGAAGCTGCGAAGCTGGTAAAACTAGACAAAGGATTACACCAGGTTTTGGCGAGCCCCAAACGGGTGCTCACGGTTTCGCTGCCCATAAAGATGGACAGCGGAGAGGTGCGCGTATTCACCGGTTTTCGTTCGCAGCACAACGATGCCCGTGGACCGTACAAGGGCGGAATCAGGTATCACCCGCAGGTCACGATCGATGAAGTAAAGGCACTTTCGATGTGGATGACATGGAAGTGTGCCGTTGCAGACATTCCATATGGTGGAGGAAAGGGTGGCATAATCTGCAATCCAAAGGAAATGTCGGAAGGCGAGCTCGAACGCCTTACAAGGCGCTATGCGTATGCAATAGCGGACATCATCGGTCCGCACACGGACATCCCGGCTCCCGATGTTTACACTGGCGGGAGGGAAATGGCCTGGATCATGGATACCTATTCTGCGCTCAAAGGCAACTATGTGCAGCCAGAGCTGATCACGGGCAAGCCACTGGCCATAGGAGGTTCACTTGGCAGGAATGAGGCTACAGGCAGGGGTCTATCATTCACGGTGAGGGAGGCGGTGGCGAAGCTGAAGATAAATCCAAAGGCCTCCACCGTTGCCGTCCAGGGCTTTGGGAACGCCGGTCAGTTCGCCTCGCAACTTGTGCAGGAGCAGGGAGCGAAGGTCATTGCAGCATCTGACTCTAGAGGTGGCGTGTACAACAAGGCAGGAATTGACATCGCCACGTTACGACGTCACAAGGAAAAGACGGGCTCGGTGGTCGGGTTTTCAGGATCCAAGTCGATAAGCAACGAGGAAATTCTAGAGACAGACTGCACTATCCTTATTCCGGCCGCGCTCGAAAACCAGATAACGGGCAAGAATGCTAGCAGGGTCAAAGCAAAGATTGTTGCAGAAGCCGCCAATGGTCCGACCACGCCAGACGCAGATGACATACTCTACAAGAACAAGATTCTGGTCATCCCGGACATTCTTGCAAACGGAGGCGGAGTGACAGTGTCCTACTTTGAATGGCTGCAGAACCTACGCAGAGACTACTGGACCGAGAACGAAGTCAACGCGAGGCTTGACAAGAACATTACAAAGGCATTCAATGACGTCTATGCGACCCACGAAAAATACGGCGTCAACATGCGCAAGGCAAGCACGCTGCTAGCTGTCAACAGGGTAGTTGAAGCGATAAAGATAAGAGGATTGTGGCCGTAGTCCGCTCACCTTTTTTTGAGCGAACCAAAGCATCCGCTGTGTTAGAAGGACCGGAGAATAAAGCAGGACCGTCTACTCTGTACTAAACGAATGTCCGCATGAACAGCTCTTTGTCACATTCGGGTTGTTGATCTTGAAGCCAGAACCCATGAGGCTCTCGATATAGTCTATGTTCGCGTCCTTCAGGTATCTCTGGCTATAGCTATCAAGCAGCAACTTTACGCCATTCTGTTCTATGACGCTGTCATCCTCATCGGGCTTTTCTTCAAACCCCATACCGTAGGACAATCCCGCACAACCCCCTCCGGACACGTATACCCTGAGGTAGAGGCTGGAATTCCCTTCCTGCTTCATAAATTCGGCAACTTTCTCGGCCGCCTTGGGAGTTATCGTAACCTTGTGACTCTGCTGAGCACTTTCCATACTACACTATTTCCTCATTTTTGCTATAATAACGTTTTGCCCTTTTACTTGGTTGCTTCGGCGGTTGCCGCCTGAGGTACCTCAGGCTTTTTTTCCTCCGCGACCGCCTGATGGTATGTCTCGACGAATCTGATATCCTTGACCGCGGGGACGAACTTGAAAATATCATTGGCGGTTGCGCGCTTTATGATTTGCAGGCCTTCTGCAAGGAACGCTTCTTCGGCTAGCTCGATTTCCAGTTCGGGGGTAGCAAACTTCACCTTAATCTTGCTGTCATCAAGCCCAAACCTTCTCTTTACTAGGGCGCCTACTCTTTCTTCGTCGGTCTCCAGTTTCTTGATGACATCAATGTCGTAAAGAAGGGTTTTCCCAGCAAACCTGTGGTTAAAATCGACCTGAATTCTGCCAGAGCCAATGTATCTTATGATACCGGACCTTTCGTCTACGTCAATGACATCACCGACAGACACTTCATCCGCCTTATCTCCGAGCTTGCGCTGCGGGATCATCCTGACCTTGTTAGGATCGCGATCGCCAA
Source organism: uncultured Nitrososphaera sp. (assembly GCA_964574725.1). Classification (GTDB taxonomy): domain Archaea; phylum Thermoproteota; class Nitrososphaeria; order Nitrososphaerales; family Nitrososphaeraceae; genus Nitrososphaera. Next base: position 10,941 of record CAZNOV010000026.1, read on the forward strand.
AGCCCTTGTCCGGTGATACCTCAACATTCATCTTGTCCCCGACATTTGCATTTGCAAGTGCTTCATCCAGGCCCTTCAGTACCCAGCTCTCACCAACAGATACGAGCTTTGGCCCGTACTTGCGAGTCGGGTCATAATGCTCTGTTTTTTTTGCTTCTTCTTCGCGCGTAGTTTCAAAAATCTCGCTAGTATCCTTAACTCGAGCAGTGTAATCAAGCAGTACGAGTGAACCTTTTTCCAAAGGCACAGAAATTCGCTGTCGTTTTACCTTATATTAAGTTTCAGCGCACGATGAAAAATAGAAATCGTTCATCCTAGCGCTTTCAGCTTGTCCATCGCGACGGAAGTGGCTTCAGGACTCGTCTTTATCCCCAGCATGTTCATCGCAGAAGCTATTGATGATATCGTCCTCATCACGTGATAACGCCTGACCTCTCCCATTGAGCCCACTCTGAAAACCTTGCCCTTGAGATCGCCAAAGCCTCCAGCGACAAGCACCCTGAACTCGCTAGAGAGCAGGCCACGGAATTTCTTGTCGTCCATCCCCGGCAGGTAATTCACGGCGATTATCATGTTGCTCCTGGCGTCTGGTTTTGCGAACGGTGTTAGGCCAAGAGCGCTCAGTCCAGAGTAAAATGCGTCTGCGCAAATCCTGTGGCGCCTGATTCTATTCTCCATGCCCTCTTCCAGTACAATGTCCAATGCCTCCCTGAATGCATAGTACAGTGGCAGCGCGGGCGTAAATGGAGTCTCGAAATTTTCCTCGTAGTACTTGAAGTAGCGCTTCAGGTTCAGGTATTGCGTAGGCGGCGGATTGTCCTGCATGTATTTTTTCGCCCGCTTGCTGATGGAGATTGGGGCGACTCCGGGCGGTGCTGCAAGGGCCTTTTGCGACGCGGTAAAGCAAATGTCAATGTTCCACTTGTCTACAGGCAGCTCGTCGCCTCCCAATATTGACACGGAATCGGCTATGAAGAAGGCGCCCTTTCTTGCCGCAAGGTCCCCCAGTCTGCTCAGGTACCTCAGGGTGGTTCCAGTCGATGTCTCATTATACACCGCGTAAATCGCCTTGATGTCGCTGTGCTCTTCAAACGCCTCCTCAAACTTCTCGAACGGAGGATTCTCCCCGTACGGTGCGTTGATCCTGATTGCCTGTCCTCCCCAGCTGTCGATGAGATCCGCAAGGCGAGTGCTAAACTCTCCGTTCACCGGGATTACGGCCTTGTCTCCTTTCTTTATCAGGTTAACGACGGAAGCCTCTACCGCACCTGTGCCAGAAGTTGTCAACAGCACGATATCATTTGATGTCATGAAGACCTTCTGTGTCCTCTCAACGATCGATTTGTATAATACGCGAAAATCGTCGCTCCTGTGGTTTATCACAGGTGCAAGCATGGCATTCATCACCCTGTTTGGCACATTTGTAGGACCAGGAAGCATTGCAAGGTACTCCATCCTTATCTCGTGAAAATCCGAGTCCGCGGCCATATTTAAGTTAATTACAGTCGTGGGAATTGTACAACTTTTTATAACTCCAAAGATTGTGAGCTTGCTGCCGATGAAAAATCGACGTTCGACCATACTAAACCACGCTAGAACGGCGGGCTGCAGTGCGATAGCAGCATTTGAGCCAGAAAATGTATTCTACCTTACTGGATTTTGGGGAGAAGCAATAGCGTTGTGTACGGACAGCGGCACGAAGCTCGTAGCGCCAAGGCTGGAATATTCTAGAGCCTCAAAAGATTCGATAGACTGCGACGTTCTTCCAACGGAACGGGGAAGCGAGCTTATTGCAAAGTTTGCTTCTGAGATAAGCGGGCTCAAAGCATGCACCGATTGTAGTGATTATTCGACGGTCGAATCTGTCCGAAAACATGGCGGAGACATGATGATAAACGCGGAGCCTTTTTTTCAGACTCGAAAGATAAAGGACGAAGGCGAGATCAAGGTAATCAGCAAAGCCGCTCGAATCCTGGACAAGCTGTATGAAATTTGT
>CAZNOV010000026.1:12946-13840 GCA_964574725.1 uncultured Nitrososphaera sp.
TCAAGGCAGGAATGTCAGAACGGGAGCTGCAAGCTAAACTAGTTTACGAGGCGATGAAAATGGGCGCGAACCCCCCATCCTACAAGTCGACCTTGAATCCACTGATAATAGCAGGGGGACCGAACGGCTCGCTGCCACACGCAGAGGTTACTGAAAGAAAATTTCGCAAGGGCGACATGATTGTAGTCGACCTTACACTCCGGCACGAAGGTTACATAGCTGACGCAACGCGAACTTTTGCCTTAGGCTCCGCAACAAAAAAGATGCGCGAAATCTATAGTGTCGTGCAAGAGTCGCAGCAAGCGGGTCTGAATGTTGCTAAGGCAGGCGCGACATGCGGCGCGGTGGACGCGGCCTGCAGAGACTTGGTGAGGGAACGAGGCTACGAAAAGCTCTTCATACATTCAACAGGACATGGCATTGGGCTTGACGTACACGAACCGCCCTGGCTGCGCGAGAAAAATCCAGAAGAGCTCCAGGCAGACATGGCAGTAACCGTAGAGCCGGGGATATACGTCGAGAACAGATTCGGAGTCAGAATAGAGGATAGCATCCTAGTAGCGGATGGCAGCCCCAGAGTTTTGAACAAGTTTACGAAGGAACTATTAATAATTGGCTGAAACGAGAGGACGCGGCACCAATTTTTTCCAATAGCCATATGTCGTTTCATTTGCGGCTGATGCTGGCAACAATTTCAAGCAGCTTGCGAGCGATCGAATCCTTGTCCTGAAGCGGCAGGTCAATGACTTTCTTGTGCCTGTCTACCAGGATTACCTCGTTCCTGTCCGAGCCTGCGCCAGATCCCTTTCTTGCGAGGTCGTTAGCCACCACTATGTCTGCGTTGCATTCCTGGAGCTTTCTGAAGGCCTTGTCGATGAGAGCGGTACGGGAAAC
>CAZNOV010000027.1:0-9893 GCA_964574725.1 uncultured Nitrososphaera sp.
GGCAGGTGAGCGATAATCTCAATTCGAGGCTGGCAGAACTGGATACGGAAGGGAAGAACATAAAGTCCGTGCTGTTTGACGCGAAATTGCAGTTCCGAAGCAATGAGATGAAGGAAGAGACGTACCAGCAGATCAAGGTCCAGATCGACGAACTTATCGAGCATATCAACAACGAAAGGACCGAGATCTCCAATGTGCGCTCAAAGCTTGCGGGGCTGACTATTGAGAACATTAGTTCGACGGCGCCCGCAACGACAGCAACCCCGCCAAAGGAAGAAGCTCTGGCTGAAAGTGTTCCGGCCGAGCAGGTAGCCGCTCCAGTCCAGCAAGTTAGCGCCGCGGGACCAGAGCAAGAGGCTGCGTCCGTACCCGCTGATACAGGCGAGCAGTCTCCATCAGAAACGAGCTGGCTGAATCAGGTAATCACAAAATAACTCTAAACGACCGGAAAGGGCCGGTCAATCCTACATTTCTCCTTTCTTGACGTAGTCGAGCCCGTCAGAAGGATGGCCTAATGAACTATGTACTGACATTTTCTTGAGGCGGGACGATTCGAACAAATGCTTTAAAGATTGGCTACCGTGCTCTAATGTTGCCTTGTCAGACCGGCCATCAAAGCTGTACGAGGATAGCGGCAAGGTCAAGATCAGCGTGTCGCCGGGGAGGTGGCTTGAACGCCTATCAAAGCGGGCCCTTGCGGATCCGGACAACTTTTGGGCAGAACAGGCAGGAAGTCTAAAGTGGACCAAGGACTGGAACAGTGTGCTTGAATGGAATCCACCTTTTGCAAAGTGGTTTTCCGGCGGGCAGCTCAATGCCTCGGCAAACTGCCTTGACAGGCACATGAACTCTGAAACTAGGAATAAGACGGCGATTATCTGGGAAGCAGAAAACGGCGATACACGGAAACTCACTTACCTTCAGCTGTACCGACAGGTCAACAAATTCGCGAATGTACTCAAAAACTTGGGAGTAAAAAAAGGTGACAGGGTTACAGTCTACCTTCCAATGGTGCCCGAACTTCCGATAACGATGCTAGCCTGCGCAAGGATCGGTGCGATCCACTCTGTCATATTTTCCGGCTTTAGCTCGCAGGCCATAGTAGACCGTGTGAACGACGCAGAATCGAAAGTTATAGTTACCGCAGACGGAGGAATTCGAAAAGGAAAACTCATTCCGCTAAAACAGGTCGTCGATGATTCGCTGCCATCGATTCAATCAATCGAACACGTCATTATTCTCAGGCGAGCCGGGAACCGAGTCAATATGGGGACAAAAGACATCTGGTGGCATGAGGCAATGGATGGAGCAAAGTCGTATTGCCCGCCGGAGGCGCTAGAAAGTACCCACCCATTGTTCATTCTCTACACCTCCGGAACCACGGGCAAGCCAAAGGGAGTGGTGCACGGGACAGGAGGCTACCTGACTCACCTCTACGCTACGGCAAAGTGGGTCTTTGACTTTCGCAAGGATGACATTTTCTTCTGCACCGCTGACATCGGGTGGGTCACCGGTCACAGCTATATTGTTTACGCACCGCTCATGCACGGCATAACGGAAATAATGTACGAAGGAGCCCCCGACTCTCCAAAGCCAGACAGATACTGGGCCATTGTGGAAAAGCACCGAGCCACTATACTCTACACAACTCCGACCGCACTGAGGATGTACATGAAATACGGTGACGATATACCGAGGGGATTTAACCTCTCGTCACTGCGACTCCTTGGCACGGTGGGCGAGCCCATCAATCCCGAAGTGTGGATGTGGTACTTTAGGACCATAGGCAAGGAGAGCTGCCCGATTGTGGATACATGGTGGCAGACAGAAACGGGGGGCATAATGCTTGGGATGTGCACGGGAGTTGAGAATATCCCGATGAAGCCTGGGTCCGCGACGTTTCCGGTCCCCGGCGTCGACGCCTCGGTTGTCGACGAAAAAGGGGAACCAGTTACCCTGGGGACTAAAGGATACCTGGTGATACGCAGGCCATGGCCAGGAATGCTCATGACGCTCTGGGGCGGAGACGACATGTACAGGAAGACGTACTGGAGCAGGTTTCCCGGCGTGTATTACCCCGGTGATTACGCAATGGTAGACCACGAAGGCTACCTGTGGCTCCTCGGACGCGCCGATGACGTTCTAAAGGTCGCCGGCCACCGCCTGGGCACGATGGAGCTAGAAAGCTCCTTTGTTTCTCACAAAACTATTGCAGAGGCGGCTGTTACGAGCAAGCCGGATGCCATAAAGGGCGAATCGATCATTGCGTTTCTTGTCACAAAGGAAGGAGTTGCCAAGTCAGACGAGTTGCGCAGGGACATTCTGGCCCATATCAGGAACACCATGGGATCCATCGCTGTTCCGGAAGAGGTATACTTTGTGAGCAGGCTCCCCAAGACCAGGAGCGGCAAGATTATGCGAAGGCTGCTTAAATCAGTAGCGTCCGGCGACACCATTGGCGATATCACCACTCTTGAGGAAGGGGCAGCGATCGACGAGGTCCGTCAGGCGTACAGCGATTTCAGGAAGGAAATTGTCCCTCCTTAGTACTTCCAGCTGGCGATGTACTGCGGCGTAATCTCGATGACGCTCGAATCCTTGCCCATTTCAATCAGGCTCTGCGCCACCTGACCATCAAGGGACCCCAGGTACCTGAGTACGTTGCGGACTGTTACTTTTGTTGCAAGCTCGGGGTCGTCGATGACCCTGGCTTTCCCCTTGCCGCGGACTCCGTAGGGCTGGCCCTTATCTGGATCGATGTCGACAAGAAAGTACACGTCGGGATTCTTTCGAAGTGATCGAGCCTTTGCTCCGCCAGAGTCGGTAGAAATGTAGAATTTTTCATTTTCATAATAGTACCAGACCGGGTGAACCAAAGGCATCCGGTCGCGCTCATCGACCAGTGCGATCCGCAGGATCTTGGGCAGGTTGAGGAGCTCAAGGATCTCTTTGTCCGACATCTCCTTTGCAGTTTTGTCAGCGAGTCTGTACTCCACGATCTCTGGGCGGCGGCCCCGGCTAATTAAGCTAGACGGAGATGATAGTCATCCTCGAGCCCTCGGAAACATTATGCGCGTCTATGAATCCAGATGTAGAAGCAATAACATAGAGTGCCGGTTTCGTTGTCTTGTAGGTGCAGCTGACAGTCTCAACAAGGTTCTGACACGGCGGCGCATCCTCTATGAAGTAGACGACATTGCCATCTTGGTCAATCCAGACAAGATCCAGATTGTACTCTATGTTGAGCATCCAGACTTGGTAAAGGTCCGGCTGGTCGTACTTTAGCAGCAGCGCGCTATCGATTGCAAGTCGGTCCTGCCTAAAGGTCAGCCACCGCTGCCTTTCGGCAGCTGTATCTGCAATTTCGACCGTTATCACATCATCGTCCAGCCTTATCGTGCCCTTTGAAAATTCAGTTCTGCCCTGCTCGGTTACTCCGGGAGGAATAAAGGCAATCCCGAGCGCGCCTGTGATCGCTGCCGCCACGATCACTGGTATGAGGACCGCGTTCTTGCGTGCCACACCTATAGTCGGCGCCAAAAATAATTTGAACTTTACTCGATGGGTCAGCTCACAAGTGGAGGGGGTGGGATTCGAACCCACGAACCCCTAAGGGACGGGATCACCCATCTCGCATCGTGATAATTTGTCGCGAGAGTAAATGACTGCGTGCGACGCGGATCTGATCTTGAGTCCTGCGCGTTTGACCAGGCTTCGCTACCCCTCCGGCAATCGGTGTTGACCGGCGAACCTTATTTCAGAGTTGCGGCGGCTACATGAATGGTTAAATGTTTCTAGTGCATTCCCTGACTGGTACAGGAGCGCATTCGCCGCAGTGCCAAAGCCCCAGACAGTGACGAGACTGTGTACAAGATGCCACACAAAGACCAATCACGAAGTACGTGAAAAAACCGTCGCCGGGATAAGGCTGGTGTGCACAGACTGCGGGCATTCGCTCGTAGTTATGTCCATGTAACATTTATTATTTAGATACATCTGTAGCAGAGAACATGAAGATAAGTGAGTTGAAACCCGGGATGCGCAACGTGAGCGTAATGGGGAAAATAGAGAGCGTAGGCGAGCCGCGCACTGTCAACCTCCGAGCCGGCGGAACAAACAACGTGGCCGACGCCGTCATATCGGACGAAAGTGGCAACATAAAGCTTTCACTGTGGGGAGATGACATCAACAAGGTTCAAGCCGGAGACAGGGTTTCGATCGAGAACGGCTACATCAACACGTTCAAGGGAGAGAACAGCCTTAGCGTGGGAAAATTCGGCAAGATAAACAAGATCTAGCTGATGTATCCCATATCACGGGGCTTTTGCGCCGGCTGTCCTTCGTACGGGACCTTGCCACCGCGGCCTGACACCATCTGTTGCTCTATGGTTTGAATCAGCATTTCTGTGTCCTTTGCGCGCTTCTCAAGGTTTGTCATGTCCACACTGACGTTGATTATCTTGAGCAGGGTCTCCAGCACAGCCTTTGAAGCTTTGGCATCCACAACGTAACCCGACGTTTCGCCAAGGAGGCAGGTGCCCTTGATTCCGCGCAGCTTTGCTATGCCGATGATGAGGCCGTTCATTCCCGTTATGCTGCCGCTGTCCATGGCAGAAATGTTGTTTGAAGGAAAGGATTTCACTATTTCGGGATCCGTTGCAGTCCCAAAGACCCTCGGCTTGTCAACAAACACTCCTGTGATGTAGGCAGCAAGTGTAAACACATGACTGGTGCCGAATCGGGATACCATATTCAGGATTTCGTCCGCTAGTGCGTACTCTGAATCTGGAGTGGCAGGCTGCGAATCGCCCGTGAGAAGCAAGAGTTCGTCTGTGTCCTTACCTCGCCACCAGAACAGGCTGTTCTTCATAAGGTCTGCAGTCCCGTCGGGCCGGATCATCACCTGAGGCGGGAATGAACTGGAAAATATGTCTGCCAGCGGCTTTGCTTGCAGTTCCTCGATCAAGTGATCCACTGCGAGTTTACCGACGTAGCCGCTACCGGGAAAGCCGCAGATCAGAGTAGCAGACTTGAGATCCGGCAGGACCTTATCGGAATAGACAATCTTTATGTCCCTTTCTGACACAATCCTTCGACGCTTTGAAGGTCTTTAAAGCTTTGTTGAACGCTGCGAGCTACGACGCCACTTGCAAGCCAAAGCCTTGGGCGGGATTTGGACCCGCGACCTCTACCTTACCAAGGTAACGCTCTACCAGGCTGAGCTACCAAGGCGTGTAAACGGACAAACGATTCAGCGAACCATATAATAACGATGTGCCGTCTGAGGCCGCGCAAGAAATGGAATACACGATCAGCTCCGATCGATATTCGCGAACGGAATTGATGGCACAACACTGCAAGAATTGCTCTCGTATCAAGATTTAATTAAGCACGTTCTCTAATGCAAATCCGAATTCAGCGGGGGTTGTAGAGCCTGGCCAAATTGGCTTACAAAATTGGAGACGCGGGACTTAAGATCCTAGAAATGGGTTATCCCGTCCCTCAGGGGTCCGTGGGTTCGAATCCCACCCCCCGCACTTTCCCACTGCGATTTTGAAGCGATCATCTGTGCGAGTTCTTTATGCGAACAGTTACGCCGAGGAAGGCTCAATCAAAACGTCAGCTATGACCGATTACAAACAAGAAAAAGAAAGAGGGGGAATGACGTTTTACGCCACTGTCGAGTCGAATAACGCTCCTTGGTCTACGGCCGGAGCGCCATTCTGGTCGTGCGGAACGCTAACTAGTACCTCACCTGTGCATGTTCCGCCATTACCGTCGTCAGCGGTGAAAGATATGTGATACACTCTTCCATCTCCGGTTCCCGACCTCTCGGCTCTGACTTGTGCGGTGTCTGTCCCTACCCCTGCGCCATCAGGTGATTGGTCGCCATCGCCTAGCCCACTCGTAGGCTCGTCCTGGAATATGCTGTCTATGGTGATCGTCACGTTATTGCCGTCTGGATCGGTAACGTTACCAATGCTGATGTTCTTCATCTTGTGGTTTGGCGGCCAGAGAGTACCTTCGCTTGGGATAGCTGCGCTGCAGTCAGGATCATCATTTGCGGTTCCACAGGCTTCAATGATGTCCATTATGGCATCCGCAGTTCCCGTGCCGTCCGGGGCTGTTGTTATGAAGACTCCGCCTGTGGTGTTGGCGTCATCCTCCAAGATCGCAGCCTGACCGGCGTAGTCCCCGCCAGTGGGCACGAATACGTCCGACACAAGAATGCCAAGTGCTGCCGCCTGCACCGCTACGTCGTGCATCCTAGCGACATCCGCAGGGTCTGTCACGTCGTCAAATCCGCCAGGTGGGGCGTCCGTTATCAGGATCAATATCTTGACCGCAGCCGGTCTCCACGGATCGTCGAAGTCGCCGATCTGACCTGGTCTAGCGCTTAGGTTGTTGACAGTCGCATTCTTTGCTTCGTCTCACGCTTCAGGCGGGCCGGCACCTCCAAACGCGACAGTCGCGTTGATAGATGCTTCGACCAGCGCAAGAGCAAATGTCAGTTCATGGTGTACAAGGACGGTATCGTTGAATGTTACGTATCCAAGCCGCAGGTCATCATCAGCTGTGTCAGGCAGCCCGTCCAGTCCCGAAGCTGCCTGGGCCTGGTCTATGATCGATGGCAAAGCCGCAGTAACGTTATCTATCGCCCCGAACATGCTCCCCGTGTTGTCAAGTGCTATGGTAACGTCCATCGGACCGCAGAAATCTTGTGCGTATGCTTGTCTAGGCACTAATGTTGTTGTAAATATTGCCCCCATCAACACCGACGAAAGCAATATCGTAGACAGGATCGTTGTTTCTTGTCTCATCAAACCATTTGGAGGATTTCAATCAACTTAAGCCTCGCTCAGTGGCGCAATGAGTACTGCAAGAGCAAGGAATCTTGTTATTGTTGATGGATGAAGAGCGAGTACCTAGAGTGACACGCTAGATCATTCACACGTGCACTTGTAGTCGGCAACTGCAATTTCTGCCACAGTCAATTGTGGAACTTAACCTAGTTGACAAGAACTACTTCCTGCTCTTCCACCTGTTCGAACTCTGTCAAGTAAAGATCATTCCCTCGTTCGGTCAGGCGTATTAATTGAAAGCCCTTTTCGTCAAATTCACGCTTGATGAGGTCCATCGTCTCCATCCACTCAAGGTAGAGTCCGCATTTGTCGTAGGAAAGACACGATTTCATCGCAATGTGCGTTTTCTTCAATCCTGGGTTGTTTCGGATTATGACTACTAGCCTGCCAACGATGTCCCATTGAATTCTCTTGAGACGTCTTTTTCGAGACCCCAAAATCCCTCCCTCTGGTTCAAAGTGATCCTATAAAATATTTCTCGTGTCATCAGGATTACGACAGATATAGCTCATCACGTCGGCTAGGATGGTGTCTGATCACTTAAAACAAAAAGAAAGAGGGGGGCCACGCAGCCGATCAATTGTTGTGTTGGTCAGGCTAGTGATGAGCTGATCCGCATGGACCTGCCTGCTTTATTCCGCAATTGGGCAATTCGTCTCCTGATCCAGTTTCCTCATCTCCTACAGGCCACTCGTTTTCGAGATCATCGTTCAGGTCTTGGTCAAGTGCGAACGGACTCTCGACATTGAAGGCATATGGGGGATAGTTTGGAAGTCCGTCCGCTGGATCCCAGATTGTTATTACTTTTCCGTATGTTCCCTGCAGCACGCCTACCAATGCGGCACAGTCGCCCACCGGTCCAGGGTCTTGGCATGTTGGCATGCCTCTTTCCGGAGTCAGTTCCACCGCGTGGTTGTGCCAGTTTGCTCTTTCTCTTAGCGGCAGTGTGAGGTACTGTTCATCTGTTATGATGAATTCAATTTGCGAAAGCTGTGGGCCTCCGCCTTCCACGTTATTCGTGGTTGAATAGAGCTGGCAGACCGCCAATACCCTATCGTCGAGCTTGCAGTAATGGTCCATCTGAGCATCCAAGTGTGCACTGTCATGCTTGTTGACAGTTACATGAATGTCATAGCCCAGCGTAGGGTTGCCCGAAATCGCCTTCGCCTTCTTTGCATCCAGTTGCACCGTGTTGGCTGCGATCACAAGTATTGCCGCAATACCTGCAACCGCTATGCTTAATGCTATTTTTCTTGCGTTTTCTGCAGCGAATTTTGGTCTATTATTCTTCTCTTCTTTTTTCTTGCCGTCTGACTGATACGTCATTGCGTGCAGTCTTGCCGGCGCGCATTTAAGGAAATTCCCAAATTAGACCCTAATCGTTCTGATCAAAATTGAAATCATTTTCTTGATGCATGTTTTGACTGTCTATTTTTGCGCTGCTGGCATGCAAAATTGGGGCAGATTTGGGAAAAAATAGTTATACAAGATGTTCAACCTCGTCACTGAAAATGATGATTACGCGCGCCGGTGTGGCTTACTACAGGTTCATTCCTCTACCGGTTGCTCTTGGGTTGCTACTCACTTCTCTCGTTATTCCTTGGGTCACCATTAATTTTCTTGGCACCTCGCTTTTCACACCTCTTGATATCATACGAACATTTGTCTTTCAAGGAGCAGGGAGCGATCAGGATCAATTTGACTTGTACAGTTTCGTGACAAGCTATCAGGACAGCTTTATGGCTTCAGCGGCAGGGATGGGGCTGCTCGTAGCATCAATAGTTGGTATGTCTTGTGGGATAATATTCAGGTCCCATCGATCCTGGCTCGTCTTGATGGCTGGCTGCCTGGCAGTTGCATCATGCCTATTTTGGCTGTATTCGATAGAATCTCTGAAGGGCAATTTTTCGCATCAAGCGGCGATTACCGGCGGAATTGTCGGGGAAGAATTCAGAGGCCATGAAAGAGCCATCGCAGATATCATAATCGGAGTGGACCTTGGACCTTACCTTGCTCTTGCAGGAGGGGCAGCCGGGATCGTGTTTTATGTTAGTGGAGCAGCGACTAGCGAGAAACGCGCTTCCCATTCCGTACATCCTTGAGTCCGTCAGATGTCCATCCCAACATGATAACGACAGCCCGTTTTTAACCATTCCAAAACCTTTTTTAAGCAACATTATCGATGTTCACAGGAAAGGCTATGTCCGGACACATTCAAAAGAAGCTTATTCCGAGAGCATTTGGAGCCACACTAGCTGTTCTGGCTTCAGCGCTTCTCCTGATGGCATCAGGACTCGGTGGAGCATACGCGCAAGAAACATTTCCCCTGGAAGTATCAGGGCAGACGTTTGATGTACAATATGAAATCACCGGCGGCACAGTGGAAGGCATGTCTGCGGATCCAGACACACAGACTTTGGCTGTCATGGTTGATTCTACCGAAGACGGGTCCCTGACAATCTGGCTTCCAACCGATCTGATATTCGCAGACGACGAATTCGCTGTCATTGTCGACGGGGAATCCGGCAACTTCGTGGTTGACGAGCTAACTCCCACTGCTGATGCTAGTGTGCTGATGATAGAACTCCCAACTGGTGCTCAAGTGGTGGAAATAGTCGGTACGTCTATGCTTGGAGGAGGGGCCGTAGGAGATACGTTTTCACTAGACATAGAAGGTACATCATACGACATTCAGTATGAAGTTACCGGTGGCACTGTGAGTGACATGAGCGCGGATCCGGGGACAACAACTTTGCTTGTAAACATCGAAACCACAGGCGACGGTACGTTGAAGATATGGCTGCCGACCAATGTGATAAACGCAGATGATGAATACTCTGTTGCGATAGACGGTGAATCAAACAATATCGTATTTGACGAGCTGGAGGCTACCGATGACGCCCGAGTCCTGCAAATCGAATTTCCAAATGGCGCCCAAGAGGTTGAAATAATCGGTACATTCGTGGTACCAGAATTCGGCGTGATAGCAGCGATAATACTGGCAATTGCAATAGTCGGAGTAATCGCCGC
>CAZNOV010000027.1:9993-13630 GCA_964574725.1 uncultured Nitrososphaera sp.
GTGACGAGCGGGCCGATCCCAGGTACCCTTATCTGACCTCCATGCGTATGGCCAGTCAGAAGAAGGTCGAACTTTTTCTTCTTGAGCTCGTCCGAATACAGGATGTCGGGGGAATGGCTTAGAAGTATCTTGAAGTCTGAAGACTCGTATTCCGGGCTACTGTCTGATATCTTCGGGGTCCCCAGCACCGGATCATCAGTTCCTTCTATGAAAAGACTGGCACCGGCAGCTGTTTTTACAATTTCGAAACTGTTGATAAGGACCTTGACACCGATCTTCCCAAGCAGCGAAACCAAGCGCTTCCAGTCATTTTGCACATAAGGCCGGTTCATGACGTAATGGCGGAAGTGCTGCATCATGGTCAGGAAAGCATAATCATGATTTCCTAGGATTGCGAGTACGCCGTCCTTCGCTTTCATGCCCTGCATATACTCGATTAGCGAGTCTACATATCGTTCTTCCGTGATGAAATCTCCTGTGATAACAACGAGATCAGCTTCATGAGAATGCAATTGGTCCCACAGGGTTTTGTTATTTTTTATCTTTTCATCAAAATGAATATCGGAGACGTGGAGGATCCTGTATCCCTGAAGTCCGTTATTCAATGCCGGAATCTCTAGGCGTTCTCTTCGAATCCTCAAAGGATATGTGGAATATTTTCTATGGTGATTTAATCCTAAGCGGTCTTGCAGAGGTTCTTTTCCTTGTGATCCTGAAAATGCATCTGACAGTAGTCGTTGTCGCAATCATAGCAGTGCCAGCCTGACAGCGTGTAGCAGATTACGCACTTGCCTATCGGCTTGTTAAAGTCGTAATCTTTTCTTGGCTTTGGAGATTGTTTTTGTTGCCTGGCCTGTGGCTTCATAAATTGTGCCTCAAAGAGGTATTAATTGTCAGAATACGCATCAGCTAGTTTACCTCAAAAATACTTCCGATAACGGAAGCAGTTTTGCTCAACGAAGTCACTGGGTCATCCTATTATTTAAGCTCTTGCCCCTCAGTCTTAAGATTTATTTATCTTCTAGAAGCGCTAACAGCTCGCGATGGTTGCAGCCAAGGGAAAGACCATAATCGAGATAACAGTCATCGGGAAGGACAGGAAGGGCGTCGTCGCGGCCATTACGAACTTTATCTTCAAGAACGCAGGCAACATTGAAAAGATAAGCCAAAACGTCGTGCGCGGACTCTTTGGCATGCAGCTCGAAGCGTCGTTCCTTGACATCGATAGAGCTCAGCTTGATAGGGGATTGAAACAGCTCGAGAGCGAGCTTTCGATGGAAATAAGAGTGCATTATCAAGAGCCCAACAGGTTTCGGAACGTCGCCATCTTTGTGAGCAAAGAGCCCCACTGCCTTGCAAAGATACTCGAGGCTAAGAAGAAGGGGCTGATAAAGGCGGAGCTGTCGGTCATAATCGGAAGCGACAACACCTTGAAGCCGGTTGCCGATAGCGTAAACATCCCGTTCCACGCCGTAGTTCATGCAGACCAGACTGAAGCAGAGAACAAGATCTTGGAGCTCATAGAGCGATACAACATAGACCTGATCGTGCTGGCCCGCTATATGAGAATCCTGACGCCAAATTTTGTCTGGCGCTATCCAAACAGAATACTGAATATCCACCCGTCAATTCTCCCTGCATTTCCGGGGGCATATGCCTACGTACAGGCATACGAAAGAGGGGCAAAGATAGTCGGTTGCACCGCTCATTTCGTGACTGAAGATCTTGACCAAGGACCGATAATCTGCCAGGAATCGTTCAAGGTGTCAAACAGTGACACGCTGGAAACCATCAAAAAGAAGGGACAGGAGCTAGAGGCCGAAACGCTGCTTGAGGCCGTAAGACTTTATCTGGAAAATAGGCTCGAGATATACTGGGGCAGGGTTTTTGTCCATGACGAACAGGCCGCGACCGCGAAATCGCCCGCAAGACAAAGTTCTTAATGCGGTCGCAGCCGCTAAAAAGGACATGTCCGTCCCGGTTTTTGGGATTAGCCAGCTCGATTTTCGGAGGACGCTCAAAAAAACAAAACGAGCAATAATTCCTGTTGGCTCACTCGAGCAGCACGGTCAACATCTGCCGGTCTCGACCGACTCGATCATCGTGGAGCACATCGCCGGGCTCGTTGCAAGGAATGTGGGGGCGTACGTGCTTCCAGTAATTCCCTACGGTGTGTCATTTGAGCACAAACCCTTGTTCAACATATCTGTTCGAAATGCGACACTTTCCGCACTAATTTGCGATGCTTGTATCTCACTTGCGGAAAACAAAATTCAGGACACGATCATCTTGAACGGGCATCATGGCAACGTGGGAGCACTCCAGTATATCGCCCAGGAACTTCATGGAAGCATGCCAGCGAAAACGAGCATTCACACAGTCCACTATTGGCACGCTATGCAACATGAGTTTGACCACGCAGGCGAAGTGGAGACATCGCTCATGCTTGCGATAGCGCCGGAACTCGTGCGTATGAGCAGAGCGCGGCCGAATTCAAAGAGGCTGTCCAAATCAAAAGTGGCATATGACAGTATGACAAACGCTCCTGGGTCTTTTCCAAGGATAACCGGCAACGGGGTGTGGGGCGATCCAAGAAAAGCATCCGCAGGGAAAGGAAAAAAGTGGATAGAGGAGATCACCATGAACTTGTCAAGGACCATAAGGGAACTGGGTCGATGAGGCAGCGTTCTACCACGCGTGCGGAATGAAATTTTAATATATACCTGTGTCACGCTCTAGGTGTGGGTAGAATTCGATGTCAGTAGATATGGCGGTGAAGGTTCTGGATGAGAGCCTTGGAAAAGTTGTGCTTATCAAATTGAAGGGCGGCAAAGTTATCAGGGGCAACCTTCACGGTTTTGATCAGCACATGAACCTGTTGCTCGAAGAGTCCGTAGAAATCCTGGATGAAGGAAAATCCAACGACCTGGGCACTATTGTTGTCAGGGGAGACAACGTAGTCATAATTTCACCACCACCGGCTTAGGAAGGTAATGACGCATGACTAAGGGCACTACATCGATGGGCAAGTTCACCCGCAAAAAGACCCACATTCGATGCCGGAGGTGCGGGCACAATTCCTACCACAAGCGGGGCAAGCGCTGCGCCAAATGCGGCTACCCGGATCCGAGAATGCGCGGGTATGATTGGATTAAGCGGCAAGTCATTTAATATCAACAGAAAGCTTTTCCGTCCTCTCTTGAAGATCAACGATTAGAGTAGAAGTGTCACTAGAAATTGCCCTCATTGCAGGTTCTTCCGTCGCTGGCGCAGTCTCTGCGGCGGTTCTTGACAAATTAGCCAGATCCAAGAACGATCCCAACAAGAAGGCCCTGCACAGGCCCTCGCTCAGCTCTGTTCGCGCCGAGATTGTATCGCTTTTGTTTGAAAAGACACTCGCTTCAGAAGCGGTCACAAGAGTATACGAAGCCTCCCAGGAGGGCAGTATCGACAGGCTCGAGAGGGACAGGCTGTTGCTAAAGTACAAGCAACAGCTCGACATTCTCAACAGCAGGATCACCCAGTTGAGGCCTGTGGCCGACTTTGCTGACCTTAAGGAGATGCGGAACGACCTGGCAGTAATCTTGGAGGAAAAGATAGGGGCACTCGACAAGAGGCTGCAGCAGCTCTTGAGATC
>CAZNOV010000028.1:0-13553 GCA_964574725.1 uncultured Nitrososphaera sp.
AGCGGGCCCGGTGGGCTTCGATCCCACGACAACTGGCTTCGGAGGCATGTGCTTCAACAGAAACAGCACCCTGTCCTGACTAGGCGACGGGCCCCGACTCCGTTTTGAATAGAGCCGTATATGAAGGAATGTGGATTGATCCCAAGGTTCGCTGGAGTCAAGAGAAATCCGATGTTGTAATGCAGGCGTAAACGGATGTGGCACTTGAATCAGTCTTACATTATCCTGTTGCGATGACGTGCTCAAATTCACGAAATTCCTCGTTTTCTTACACGATCCATGCAGTATCTTGAGCGATGCCAACGAGTTTACAATTTCCGGGCTTAATTTCCAAAAGTCTTATATTCAACAATCGCCCTTCTCTTATGATGTACGCCAAGCTCTGCGATATTGAAATTCTTTCTACCTATATCAAGGAAGTGAGCATAGGTGATTTGCTTACAGTTCAGGCATTGGTTACGAACCCACTTGACTGGCACCACTTTTACGAAAGAGTCTCCACAATCAGGAAGGGTGACAAGACCGACTTCACGGTTGTGACTCGGGAGGGCGACAGGCTCGTCGGAACGGGTGACATCGCCGAAGTTGAAAAATGGAGCAACAGGGGCCAATACGGCTTTAAGGTGAAGGTAAACGTCAGAAAGCAAAAATCCCTAACGGACAGGAGGACTAGAGGACCCGGGAGGGTTGCTAAGATTCTGCCCTCGGTAGCTGAAAAACCTGCGAAGCTTCCGATGGCTATGCCTTCCAGTGCGGTTGCGGCTGCGCATGCTGCCGGCGCAATAACACCGCAGGACATTTCTGCATTCAGAGAAATGCTGAAAGGATCAATTACGCTGGATATTTCAAAATAACTTTGATCCCGATTACAGTCGATTAAACTTATTAGTCTACAAATCGCGCTTAGCATCGCCATTGAAAAAGTTCAAGGTTTTTGCCGTGGACATCGACGGCACTCTGACGGAAAATGGCGGAGGAGCGATTCACCTTGCAGCGCTCTCCAAGCTGCGCCACCTTGAGCGACTCGGCTACAACGTTGTCTATGTGACTGGCAGGTCGTCGATCGAAGCCTATGTCCTAGCTGTCTTTGGCGGTACAACCAAGATAGCCGTAGGCGAAAATGGAGGCGCCATAACGGTGGCGCCACAGGAGCATAAATTGCTGGCAAGCAGAGAGAAATGCCTAGAGGGCTATGAAGTTTTGAAAAAGAACTTGGACGGCGTGCAGGTAAAGCCTGTATTTCCCAGATTGACAGAAGTTGTTTTGCTAAGGACATTTGACATCGCCAAGGGGCAGAAAGTGCTCGACGAACATAACCTTCAACTCCAACTTTCGGACAGCAAGTACGCATACCACATCAATGAAAGAGGCGTTACCAAGGCCCAGGGATTGAAAGAGGCCCTCAAGATGCTGAGGGCAAGCCCCGAAGAAACAGTAGCCATAGGGGACAGCGAAACCGATGTGCCAATGTACGAGATATGTGGCTGCAGCATCGCGCTGGGCCACGCAGAAGAGAACGTGAAGGCAAAAGCGACGCACACCGTCAGCGGTAAGGAGGGCACGGGTCTTGTAGAGGCTGTGGATTTCGTGGCATCCAGTTATCTTGGAGTGAAAGAACGGTGACGTTCCGGCTCTTGATATCGGATACTCGCAAAGTGGTCGGTTCTGCCCTGCGGAAAGCAGGATACTCAAATGTAGAGTTTGACGTGTCAGAACCGCCTCGCAAGGAATTTGGTGACCTTACATGCAACGTCGCATTTCAGCTCGCCAGGCAAGCGAAAAAGCCACCTCCAGTGATAGCTGCAGAGTTGGTGGAGTTGATACTTCCAGAACTCAGAGGAGGCGGGATCATCCTGTCAGCCGAGCCACATCAGGCGGGGTACATCAATTTCAAAGCGGACCCAGGTGCCCTGTCAAGAGCGGCACTAGGTGACGCATTGAAGAATCCTGACAGATACGGCTACTATGATTCAGGTCAGGGTCAGCACTTAGTCATAGAGCATACGAGCGTCAACCCTAACAAGGCACTGCACGTCGGCCACGTCCGGAACGTGATAATCGGTGACGTGCTGTACCGTATAATGAAAGCCACAAACCACAGGGTAACAGTGCTCAACTATGTCGATGACTCTGGTCTGCAGGTAGCCGACATTGTAGTCGCATTCAAATTCGCAGGATTTCCGTCCGAGGTGCCTCCAGGGACGAAGTTCGATCAGTACTGCGGCGATCACGTGTATGTCAAGATAATCGAGATGTATGAAAAGGACGCCGAGCTTGCCGAAAAGCGCAAGCAAGTTCTTCGCGAAATAGAAGAGGGCAAATCAGAAGTTGCGCTGTTTGCGGCTGGCATCACTATGCGCGTCCTTCAGGAGCAGCTCAAAACCTGCTGGCGCATGAAGGCGCGCTATGACCTGCTGAATTTCGAATCGCAGATTGTCCTATCGCAATTGTGGTTCAAGGCATTTGAGCTATTGAAGCAAAACGGGATAGCCAGGTTAGAAACCGAGGGAAAGAACAAAGGGTGCTGGGTGATAGAGGCCAAGGACGAAGAGGACAAGGTTCTGGTGAGAAGCGACGGAACAGCCACGTACATGGCCAAGGACATACCGTATGCAGCGTGGAAGCTTGGATATCTAGGTGACCCTTTCTCATATCAAGAATTTGAAAGGCAGTGGGACGGTTCCATCCTCTATAGAACCCTACTGGGCAATGGAACGACGGGTCGGGCAGAGTTTTTCAGTGGCGGAAAGTGGGCGATAACGATAATCGATTCGAGACAGGCTCGCCTGCAGCGGATAATATCGCAGGTGCTTTCGCATATCACGGCTGGTGGAAACCAGCGCCATTATCAGCATCTCGGCTACGAAGCAGTGACAATTAGCTCGGATACTGCCAAAACACTCGGTATCGATATTGGAGACAGGGATTTCGTACATATGTCAGGCAGGAAAGGGATCTATGTAAACGCAGACTATGTAATGGACAGTCTCCACAAGAAGGCCTACGACGAGGTAAAGACAAGGAACCCAGGATTTTCAGAGGACCAGCTCCACCACATAGCGGAAGAGATAGCTGTATCGGCGCTGCGCTACAACATGATCAGACAAGACTTGGACAAGATAATCACATTTGACATCAAGGAGTCACTCAGCCTTGAAGGCGATACAGGTCCATATCTTCAGTACGCGTACGCAAGATCGCAGCGCATCTTGGAAAAATCCGGCCAAGCAGTTGTGGACGCCAAGTTCGAGCTGCTGACGCACGAAGCGGAGATCGACGTGATAAAGCACATATCCAAGCTCGACCTGGTAGCAGAGGACGCTGCCAAATCGCTGTCGCCAAAGTCCCTTGCCCGCTATGCATACTCTCTTGCGACATCATTCAGCGTGTTTTACGAAAGAGTACCGGTGCTGCAAGAACAGATCACGGATGTCAGAGTGGCACGCCTGGCGCTTGTCAAAGCATTTGGAATTGCGTTGAAGAATTGCTTCCAGCTGCTCGGCATAACTGCCCTTGAACGCATGTAGCGATCATCTCTCCGAACCTCTGTCTACGCACCAGATTGATTTTTATCTCCTGCTGCCTGTAGCCTAATCTCGTATTGGCCAAAGTCCAGGAAGGGTCGTACGTCTTGCTCTTCCACACGCCGCGAAAAAAGTGGCTCGCCAAGGTGAGCCAGGAAAAGAAGTTGCACACACACCTAGGCATCATTGACATTTCCGCGATCATTGGCATGGAATACGGATCAGCCATAAGGACTACGGAAGGGAAGCTTGTTTTCCTCATAGAGCCGACCATCCACGACTTTATAATGAAGTCAGAGCGTAAAACACAGATTGTGTACCCAAAAGACCTTGGATACATTGCCGCCCGGACAGGCCTCAAGAACGGCTCGAAGGTCTTGGAGATAGGCACGGGATCGGGTGCGCTCGCGACCTTTATGGCAGCGATCGTCAAGCCAGACGGCCACGTCTACAGCTACGACATTAATTCCGAATTCATGGACATTGCGCGGCGCAACCTCGAGAAGGCGGGGATGGCAGAATATGTCACGTTAAATCAGCACGATGCCCGCAGCGGCGTGGACATAAGGGAAGCCGACTTGGCTATTGTGGACCTTGGAGACCCGTGGACGGTACTGGACCAGGTGCACGATGCGCTCAAAGGGAGCGGGGCAATCGTTGCAATCTGTCCTACCATGAACCAGATAGAAAAGACGGCCACCGAGCTAAAGCGGTCCGGCTACGCCGATGTGGACTGTGTCGAGCTGATGATTCGTAATTTAGAGGCAAGAGAGGGGATGACCCGCCCGTCGATGAGGATGATCGGGCACACGACTTACCTGATCTTTGCAAGAAAAGTGCAAAAGCAGGAGCAGGAATATCTAGAGCCGGCTGTAGACGAAGATGAAGCGACAGGGGAGGACGAGGAGCAGGGCTCGAACCACACCAGTAGGGCCTGATGTTTCTTGTCTTGAAGTGAAACGATACTGATTTAGAGCGCATGGATCGACTCTGTACCTTGAAATGATCTCGACTGCCATTTCGCATCCTAACAAGGCAATCGTGATCTACTGGGGAAATGAGGATGATCGCCTCAACATACCTTCCAGAGTTAGCCTATCCATTACCCTCCACGGAATAAACCACAAGCTGGATTACACAGTCACTCTAAAGACTTCCAAGGACGCCGATAGGGACAAGGTCATTATCGACGGAAGGGAGGACAAGGGCGAAATCTACAGCAGCTTTGTTCGCCACCTGGATTCGATGAGGGCATACACCAGACTCAAAGACAGGCTGGTGGTGGCTACAAAGAAAACGTTTCCGGTGGGTAGTGGCTTGGCAGGATCGGCTGCGGCCGCTTCAGCCCTCGCGGAGGCCTTTGCTGGCATATGCCACGATCACATGGACAAGCAAAAAATTTCCAGGTTGGCCAGGAGAGGGAGCGGATCAGCCGCACGATCTGTATTCGGTGGGTTCGTTAAACTTCAGAAAGGTGACGACGACCAGTCGTTTGCTGTGCAGCTATGGGATGAAGTTCACTGGGACCTTCGTGACGTAATTGCGGTGGTTGACTCGGGTCCAAAGAAGGTAAGCTCACGCGATGGAATGCGTCTATCGAAACGGACGTGCCCTGCAAAAATGTACTCTGAATTTGTGGAAATTGCAGAAGAGCACCTGAAAAAAGCAGGCGACGCGACAGCCTCCCGAGAACTGGAGGCGCTCGGGAGAGCGTACGAAGACGACAACCTATTTTTTAGAAAGGTTTGCATGAATACGACTCCTCCGCTCGATTACTGGTCGGCTGCTACGCTCGATGTGTTCGATGAAGTAAAGGCGCTTCGCATGGAAGGCATCCCTGCATTCGCCGGGACAGATGCAGGACCCAACGTTCACATTCTTGTCGAACCAAAGAATGCAGGGAAGGTCATCAAGAGAATTCAGGGGATGGAAGGTGTAAAAGGCGTCATACATTCCAGACCGGGAGAAGGGAGCCACCGCGTCGAAAAGCATCTTCTCTGAAACCAGCTTGGCGCCGAACTCGTTCTGCCGCCAATTTGATCGAGTTAGACTCTACAACTTGGCAGGATCGAACTCTATTACTGTCTGCTCGAAGACTTCGTGCTTCTCGGCAAATCCTGCAACCGTCTCTAGCACGTACAGAGCGTCATCATCGGGTTTGTAAGTAGGGCATGATTCTCCGCATGGCTCCAAGCTGTGCTCGATATGAACAACCTTCCTTTCGCTGTCGAGCCAGATGATGTCGATTGGGAATTTCATGTTTTTCATCCAGAACGCATATTCACCCGGACTTGAGTAAACGAATAACATGCCTTCGGTCTCGTTCAGATTATCCTTAACGGCCAAACCCCTGGATTTCTGTACGCCGGTTGAGGCGATGTCAGCCACAAGCTCAAAGCCATTCACGGTAACAACGACCTGCTTGTAGTCGTCGTCCGCAGAAATATCTGGAACAGTCTCCTGATCTTGCCCCTGCGAGGCACCTCCGTCCGCGGCTATTATGTCCAAGGGTGCATAGAGCATATACCCTGAGCCAATCCCTGCGGCCGCGGCGGCGACGATTGCGACTATCGTGATGGCACGCAATACGATAATTCTAGTTCCTCGTATCTCTATTTATTTCATGGTGCAACTGGCTTGGTCAGCCTGAGTTGCACTAGTTGCGACCCTTTGCTACTCTGCTGCATTAGCTTGGGTTCATTCCCTGCTCGCTTAAAGTAAGAGGCCAGCACCAACGCCCAGGGCAGTACCTGCTTGCCGTCAATTTTCGACAGAAGGCTCACAATGTTGTTGGTCCTGTCATGCCGCAGGCCGCCGAGGCAGTTGATCCTGAGAGCAGAATCGATAATGTCCATCACCTCAGAAGAGCTCATGTTCCCAAGCCTAAAGCCGTACTTTTCATCTATTACGTCAATAAGATCTGCCGGCATTTCGAGGCCGCTTTCCGAGACAGCGTATTCAAGTATCTTTGCGGCAAGTCCGTTGTCGACGATCCTTGCCAGCTCGACTGCTTTTGTCACCACCGCCGGTTCGGTTCCCTCAATCCGTTTCAGCTCTGAGGATTTCTCCCACTCTTGCTCTATGTTCCTTGCCTGAAGCGTGCCGAAAGAGTCAGCGGAAATGAACAAGGCCGATTTGCCGCTGCTGCTGTCAATTGACACGATATGCGTTGAATCGATGATCAACAGGTTTGACAGGTTAGTCTCGCGACCGGCAAGTCTCAATTCCACTCCTTCAGGAAGGGAGAACAGGCTCTCGTTCCCCAAGCACTGACTTCCCAGAATGATGCGAATTCTCGATCCATTGGTCAGCGCCCTCACCAAGGATGGTTTGCACTGTATAGCAAGACGGAGACCCCAAGCATCCAGAGTAGCAACCACCGATGAGCGAGAGTGGGCAATCAGAGACGCGATTTTTTCGAGCGCAGAATTTGGATCGAGTATGAAGTATCGCCTCTCTTCAGAACCTTTCGGCCTCTGTCCGGCGTCATTCAGCTTTTGCAGGCGATCGATAATCTTCTTCATGTTCTTTGCTCTGCGCTCGTGCAGATTAATCAACTCGGAAAAAGCCTCTTCAGGCGGTATCGCACTGCAGATCAGCGGCTTCTGTCGGGAAACCACTGCGAGCCTCTTTTTTTCCAGCTTTTTCACCGTCTGGTAGACTTTGGTACGAGGCAGATTCGCGTAGTAGGCGATCTCGCTCACGGCCAGCGATCCCTTTCCTATCATTGTCAGGTACGCCCGAGCCTCATACTTTGACAGTCCAAACTCTTCAAGGCTCTCTGGAAAATCGCTATCATAACTACTTTTGCTGTTAAGCACGTATTCAGAAACTGAAAACCAAAGGTAAAACGATTGGTTAAATACATTGCGTCAAAGTTCGAAAAAATGCTAAGCTGTTACCACTGCCAGCTGTGACCGCGGTTACAGAACGTTTCGGCACATTGCAGGTATTATTTCAAACACTACCTATCCAAGATCGGTATGAATTCAAGGTGGGTAAAATCCGAGTCAATAGTGGAAGATAACAATAAAGCCTCATCCCCGAAGCCAAGCGGGCCATTGAAGCCTAGGGTAGATGCCTTGGTGAAAAAGATACAACTCGAAGCTTCTCGGCTAGAAGAGATTCACAAGGTTTTGAAGTCCAAAGACGAAGAAGTATTTCGCAAGCTCGTAACATCGATAAAAGAGAACAATTCGCCGTACTCAACAATACTCTCATCCGATCTCGCAAAGGCTAGGCAGGTAAGCAGAGTTGTCTGTCTTGCGCAAGTGGCACTCGAAAAGGTCGAGGCCAAGATCACATCCGCAACCGACTTTGGAGACCTGGTGATTGTTCTCAGCCCTGCGATGGCGGTTGTAAAGAACCTGCGTTCTACATTGACTCCACACGTGCCGGAGATGGAAGAGGAGCTGGGAGCTGTATCAGAACTTTTGAGCGGCATACTAGTGGATGCTGGACAGGTTGGCGGTTACACCATCAATTTTGAAACTGCAAACGAGGAAGCCGTGCGCCTCATCGAAGAGGCCTCTGGCGTAGTTGAACAAAAGATGAAAGAAGAGCTCCCCGGAATACCTGATCTTCCCGCGGTAATGTCGCCATCCAATCTCGCCTAGGCGGCCTGTTTTGGTCGCGCGGGCTACGAGCTGATAAACTGCCCAACATCTTTTGACAGTGCGGTTTTTCGTTATTTTCACACTACGCCGTGCAGCAGGCTTGTTGTTCATAAAGGGCGTTGCGATGAAAGAGCGAGCGAATGCTGTTCTTTCGAGCCTGCGGCGGAACGCCCAAGCGCTGAGCACCTTGCGCTCAAGGCTCGAATCAAGGATCGGATCCGCCACACGCACCGGCAATAAGGAATCCTGCCAGGAACTGAACCGGGTTCTCGAGCTCGTGAAAAGCGGTGAGCTGATTCTGGGCGAAATGTCAGAGAAAGTAGAATCTGCGCGTTTTCTTGAGGACTTTGTTCGGATAATGAACGATGCTGCCAAGTCTTTCAGGGAGATAGAAACCGATGTGCAAGAATTGGCACCGATGGCCGAGGCAGCGCTTTCGGAAATGCACGATGCCATTGCAGGTGTCTCGATGGGAATGATATTAGAGCAGAAGCAGGGAATAGATCCAGCGATCCTTGCTCAGGCATCTGCAGTCATACCTGCCGAGGTTAACTCAACATCGCCGGCGGCCAACGTCGCAATAGAGAAAGAGAAAAAAGAGAATCACTCGATTCAAACAGACAAAGCAAAACGAGAGCATCCAGTGCAGGCTGAAGAAGTCGCTGTCTGAAAGGTGCAAAATATTTCGTTCTCTGGGCAAGATACATTTACACACGGGTAATTCAAACGTGGACCCCAATTCAGGCTTGAACGGTAGTTATGAGTCTTGCACCACAGGAACTGGAAAATAGCGCCAGCAAATATGCCGCTGAGGCGATCAGGCTGGATTCTCAGGGCTCAAGAGGCATGGCAATCCAGTCGTACCAGCGCGCGATTGAGTCGCTGGTAAAACTCGTTCAACTTTACCCTGATTACAAGCTAAACAAGGTCTACATGGAAAGGGCAAACGCCTACCAGAACCGGATCAAGGCACTGCAGATGTCGCATGGACTGGACGATGATCGACCGTCGCCGGCGCACATCGACGGCAGTTCGGCAAGGCAGGAACCGTCCAACGGACACGGCAGCCGACCGGCCGGCGTCTCTGGATCTTCCAAGCTGACCGGCAGTGTCGAAACGCTCAAAGCTGACTTTGACGATCTGGTCATGAAAGAAAAGCCCAACGTGAGCTGGATGGAGGTGATAGGCCTTGAGGACGCAAAAAGGGCGATCAGAGAGTCGATAGTTTATCCGATGAAAAGGGCGGATCTTTTTCCTCTCGGCTGGCCGAGGGGCATCCTGCTCTACGGTCCGCCCGGGTGCGGCAAGACCCTCCTGGCTGCAGCCTCTGCCGCAGAAATTGACGGATACTTCATCAACGTCGACGCTGCATCTATGATGAGCAAGTGGCTGGGAGAGGCCGAGAAGAACATTTCAAAGCTCTTCAAGATGGCCCGAAATCTAAACGACAGTGAAGGGGTGCCTGTATTGCTCTTCATCGATGAGATTGACTCTCTTCTAGGAACGCGCAACAGCGAGGTGGGCGGCGAGGTGAGGGTCAAGAACCAGTTCCTTACAGAAATGGACGGCATAAACAACAAGTCAAAGGAATCAAAGCTCTATGTAATCGGCGCTACGAACAAGCCTTGGAGTCTTGAGGCAGGATTCCTGAGAAGATTCCAAAAGCGAATTTACGTGACACTGCCGGAAAGCGCCTCGAGGACAAACCTCTTCAGCCAGTATACGCGGCCTCTCAACGTCGAAGGGTCGCTCAAGGTAGATGAGCTCGGCAAGATAACGGAAGGGTACAGCGCAAGCGATATCAAGGATATCTGCCAGTCGGTCCAGCTAAGAGTAGTTAACGAGCTCTTTGAAAGCGGCAAGGCCATGGAAACAGGGACCAACCCACGGCCGATAATATTGAGCGACTTTAGGGAAATGCTGAAGATTCGCAAACCAAGTGTCAGCGTTGACATGATAAGGGCCTACATGAGGTGGAGCGACCAGTTCAAGGCGCTCTGATTTTTTTCCTTACGAGCAAATTCTTGCCATAATTTATATGGGCAGTCTTGGGCACGGTTTTTCGTTAATTGGCATTTGAAGATGTACTTCCAATCGGCGCCGCGATTGCGTCGATGGGGGTTGCGGCCGGTCTAGCCGCGTGGGTTGGCAGGCAGCATAGCGGAACAGAACAGATGATGAAGATTTCTATTGCAGTAAGACAAGGCGCCCAGGCATTCCTGAGGCGCGAGTTCAGGATAGTTGTACCCGCGGCTGTCGCACTTGCAATAATAATTGCCTTTACTTCAGGATTTTCAAACGGTGTGGCCTTTGCAGTAGGGGCCGCGCTATCTGGCCTCGCAGGACTCATTGCGCTCAAGATTACAGTCAAGGCAGCGGTGAGGGCGGCCCAGGCTACCTCCAGGGGTCTGGGGCCGGCCTTTGCCACCGCGTTCAGAGGCGGCGCTACAGTCGGGCTTTCGGTGCCTGCCATGGCGCTGATTGTCATCACGATATTGTTTTTCGTATTTCCCGACCCGCTCATGATAGCCGGGGTCGGAATCGGTGCAAGCCTGATAGCGCTGTTCATCAGAGCCGGCGGAGGGATATTCACAAAGGCCGCGGATCTTGGGGCAGACCTAGTGGGTAAGGTCGAGGCGGGAATCCCGGAAGACGACCCGAGGAACCCTGCAACAATTGCAGACAATGTGGGCGACAACGTCGGCGACGCGGCCGGCATGGGCTCTGACGTCTATGAGTCATATATCGTCACGATACTTGCGGCGATGCTTCTTGGCGCGCTCATTCCGTCACTGCAGGCAGCATGGGGAGACAGCTTTGGATTCAAGTCACTTCCGATGGTCGGCATCGAAGTGAACCCGCTTATCATCTACCCGATGCTCATAGGAGCATCAGGTCTGGTGGCGTCGATAGTCGGCGCCATGACGATAACTTCGAGAAAGATATCAGACCCTATGAAGCCGCTCGACATCGCCTTCATTGTAAGCGCCGCCATAGCAATTGCACTGAACTTTTTCTTCACCACCACCTTCCTTGGCTACAACACGCTGTCGTACGCGCTATTTGCCACTACGGTCGTGGGCGTGATCCTCGTGCCAGTCATACAGAGAATTACCGACTATTACACCAACTACAAGTATCGACCTGTCAAGGAGATTGCCGAGTCGACAAAATGGGGCTATGCCTCAAACATACTCACCGGCATCATAATGGGCATGCAATCGACAGGGCCTTTCATGCTTGCAATAGTTGTGGTGCTTGGAATTTCGTACGGCATCACATTTGGTGTAACGCAGGATCCGCTGATGGGCATTTACGGAACGGCAATGGCAGCGATGGCAATGCTCAGCCTTGCGGGGATAGTGCTGTGCATCGACGCGTTCGGACCCATCAGCGACAACGCCGGCGGCATTGTGGAAATGACAGGCATGGGGGAAGAGAACCGTACGATAACAGACAAGATAGACGCGGTGGGCAACACGACAAAGGCGATAACGAAGGGTTTTGCAATCGCCAGCGCTGGCCTTGCGGCGCTTGCCATGATACAGGCGTTCCAGCACGAAGCCGGCAAGATATTCCAAGGAATGACTCTTGAATATTCGCTGTCAGACGTTGGGCTGATAATAGGACTTCTTGTCGGCGGCCTTATACCATTCTTTGTAACCAGCCAGCTCATCGCAGGGGTCAGCAGGTCTGCGAGCAAGATGGTGGACGAGGTGAGGCGGCAGTTCAAGGAGATACCCGGCATTCTGGAGGGCAAGGCCACGCCCGACTATGCAAGGTGCGTCGACATCGCAACGACCGCAAGCCTCAGGGAATTGTGGAAGCCGGCGGTTGTGACAGTGGCCGCGCCAATAGTAATAGGCGTGCTGCTGGGCCCGACCGCGGTAGCCGGGGTGCTCATGGGCGCCGTTGTAAGCGGTCTGTTTCTTGCATACCACCTTGCAAATAGCGGAGGAGCCTGGGATAACGCCAAGAAGTACATCGAGATGCAAGGCAAGAAAAAAACAGAGGCACACGCAGTTGCGGTTGTAGGAGACCTGATAGGCGACCCGTACAAGGACACGGCCGGGCCGGCGCTCAACACGGTTATCAAGCTGCTCAACACTGTGGCAATAGTGTTTGTGCCGGTGTTCATCGCAATACTGGCTCTGTGACCAAAAAGATAAACACGGGCCGCGCTATCGAGTTTCGCATAGATTCCAATGGAATTTAGCACAAAGTTCGACGCCAAGGCGATCGAAACCGAAGTACGCGGCTATCTCGATAATCTTGAATTGAAGGCTCTTCTAGAAAATGAGCTTGCAGGGAGGGAGCTCGTTGGTTTCATCGAAGGTCCACCAACGATGAATGGCGAACCGCACGCGGGCCACCTTCGGGGCAGGATAATCAAGGATCTCTGGTACCGGTTTAGCACCCTGCGGAAAAAGAAAGTGATCTTTCGCGCAGGCTGGGATACGCAGGGATTGCCGGTC
Organism: uncultured Nitrososphaera sp.; assembly: GCA_964574725.1. Lineage (GTDB taxonomy): Archaea > Thermoproteota > Nitrososphaeria > Nitrososphaerales > Nitrososphaeraceae > Nitrososphaera. The sequence continues at coordinate 12,616 of CAZNOV010000028.1, forward strand.
GAACTTCAGGCAGAAAAGGAACTTGGTCTTTCTGGAAGCAAGGCTGAAAACATCAGTAAGGTTGGCATTGAAAAGATAGTCGAGACATGCAAGAGGCTCATACTAGATTACAACGAAAAGTGGGTCGCAGCTGATAAGCTGTTAGGAATGTCATTCAACTATGAAAAGGCCTACTGGACTTTTCGCGATGACTACATCGAGCGGGAGTGGCAGTACCTGAAGAAGGCCTGGGACGCAGGAGTCCTCAGGGAATGGTTCAGGGTCGTGGCTTACTGTCCATCCTGCCAGACGTCGCTTAGCAATGCAGAGGTGAATCAGGGTTACGAAACCGTCGAGGACCCATCGTTTTTCTACAAGGTAAAGCTGGCAGATGAAGATTCTTTTCTTATTGTCTGGACTACCATGCCCTTTACGCTTGTCACTGACGAGATGGTCGGCGTCAACCCCAAGGCAGACTACAACTATTTGCGCGTAGCAGCGAGCAATGAGCGCTGGATCGTTGGAGCCGACAGGACACAGGATCTGATGAAGGAACTCAGAATAGAAGATTACCAGATTGAAAGAACCCTTAAGGGCAGCGAACTGGAAGGCAAACGCTACATTCACCCCCTCCTGCGCATGATACCCGGCCTTGCGGAGCTTGCAGCGAAGGGGTCCATACATTTCGTGGTCGCCGAAGAGTTCGTCGACACATCCACTGGGAGCGGCCTTGTTCACCTTTCTCCGGCAAATGGCGAGGAGGACTTTGACATTGCCAACAAGCGTGGTGTGCCAATTTTTGTTCCTATAGACGACAAGGTCGTCTTCACAGACAAGGCGGGCGCGTTCAAAGATCTTTTCGTAAGGGATGCGGACTCGAAGGTAGTGGAGGCGATGAAAGAGGCCGGCGCTTCGGTCAGAATAGGCAGGACAAAACACCAGTACCCTACCTGCTGGCG
>CAZNOV010000029.1:0-13433 GCA_964574725.1 uncultured Nitrososphaera sp.
GCCTAAGATGGTACCCGAATTCTCCCTTCTTTATGACCGGATTGTAGGATCCGATATTCTGAACTCCCGAGGAGCTGGCAAACATTTCTAGCTTGATGTCAGTCGAGGCAACAGTCGGATTTCCAGAAGCGTCATGGAGCCCGACGAACACGTCAACCGTTTTCTCGCTGAGCCCTACTTTCTCCGGGAAGACATAAAGCCTCAGCGTTGCAGGCTGGGTTTGCGAGATTTCGACAGTGGAAACAGCGTCAAGTATAGGGCTTGCAGTCGAAGCCCTGATGAACGCGTTTCCGGATGTTTCCAGCGATGAAACGGTTTCGACAGCATAATAGTCCCCTTTCTTTATCACAGTGCTACCGGAACTTAGCCTAAGTAGCGATCGCTCGTAGTCGAATGTGACTGACACGTCCTCCGGTGCTTGCATAATCTCGCCGTTGTTTTCAAGATAAACCGAAATCGGCATTTCGGAACCTATCTGCATCTTGTTTGACGGGAGGTCGATAGCAAGGCTGATGTCGTTAGGTATCTGGCTGCCTGCCTCGACAACCTTGAACGTCTTTGTAACTATCTGATTGCCAAACAGCGCTGAAATGTCTGACTCGCCTGCTACGTCAGTGACATCAACATTGAACTGTGCATAGTCTGTCCCCTTTACTATCACGACTCTGGCCGGAACCGACGCGATGGCGGGGCTCCGCGAAGTGAGTTCCACTTCCAAGTCTCGAGGAGCAAGAACCGGGCCGCCTGTCGAATTCGACGTGAATTGAACGTAACCGATATTATGGCTGGCATGTCCGACCTCTACACTGGACGGTGCAAGACTCAGATTGATTAGCAAATCTTTGCCCGTGGGATCAACCTGTACCTGGGCAAGAGAATAATAGCCATATTGTTGGGTGGGAGCTGCAAACAACATCCCTATAATCAAGACTGCAGTTAATACTATGCCTGCGTCCAATCTCCTGTTTCTATTAACCAAGGCTTTTGATTTTTAGTAGCTACCGCTTCATTAGCCTCGTCATGTGTGTCGGGTTTACAAACACGTCAAATCCATTTCAATGAATGAAGTGCGGACGAGAGGTTCTAACCGAAAAGTATAAGGGCAACGAAGGGAAGTGCATATGTCCTGCATTATTTATGAGAAATTACCATAATTTACGACATTTGTCTATCGACGGCATTGAGGCTTTCTCTGGCACTGATTCGGCTCTTCCGATGTCCTTACATGTATCACCTATGCGAACATCCGATTTGGGATGGCGCTGCTTTTTACTTTGACAGCGCGGCTGGAATAATCACCGCAACAAGTACTACTATGGCGGCCACTGCAGAGAGTCAAAAAACTGTCAGATATGTCTTCACTTTGGGATTCGCTTGATTTGCAATTTTTCCTAAACTCCCAAATTCCCCGATTGAAGATCAACTTTATATTCGCCGCAACGCCCGGTTTTTCAGCTCCAGATGCTTGTCATTTTTAGCGGCCTGGCGGGCATTGTTTCGCGGCTGCCTATAGCTATTCCTTCAATATTTGCATCGGGCGAATCGCCGAGTTCCGGCGGATACCTCGATCCTAGGTTCAAGCGTGTCATCTGGTACATGATTGGAAGTACTAGGGGTGGTGCCAACAGGGCCAAGATAATTGACCTAATCAATTCGCACCCAGCCAATGCAAACCAGATTGCATCCGAGCTAACACTTGACTACAAAACCGTGATTCACCACCTTCGCGTATTATCTGATAACGGTCTAATCATAACAGATAACAAGGAATCCTATGGAGCCACCTACTTTCTTACGCCTCTGATGGAAAAAAACTACGCTTCGCTCAGGGAGATATTGGCAAGAATTGGGAAAAAGTAAATTAGGCAACCAGCGGGGTGCAATAGACTAAAAGATGGATTTCATGCTAGGCGCTGCAGCGGCGGCTCTACTGAACATTGGGCTCCTCGGAGGAATCATGGTCACATACCTCCAGAACCTGCGCCTGATCAGGTCATACTTTACCCTCGGGCTTGTCGTTGTTGCTTCGCTTTTCATTGTGCAGAATATCGTTATCGTGATATTTTGGTCCAATCTCTACACTGCGGGTCCAGAGACCAAGGGCATTGTCGATGCAGCTGCGCCTTACCTCTTCGCCATTAATACCGCGCAGTCTGCTGGACTGTCAGTGCTGCTGTGGATAACGAGAAAATAGAATCAGTGTGCCTTCCCGTTTCGTCACTTGGGGCACAGCTGCGGAAGTCCTGTGAACTCCCTCAGGGTGTCAGGAGCGGGATCCGAGGGTCGTTCTCGTAATTCTCTGCAATGAGCTCCGTCATGCGGGAGTAGCAGTGCAGAAATTCTCTTCCCTTTTCTGTTGTCCTGAAAACTAGCGCGCCTTCGGAAGCATCTTGCGCAAGTAGCCCCTTACCAAGCAACTGGCTAAGATAGTAAATTATCTGCTCGTAGCTAAGGTTTGCCCTATACATTATGTGGGTCTTCTTGATGCCAGCCGTGGAGAGGGAAAGGACATCGGCCATTATTTCAATCTTGCCCCTGTTATTTTTTCTTTCAGCCATATCTAAGTTACACCATATTTCGTTATTTTAGGGGAATGGCGGAATTCGTGTGCTGAAACAGCTGTTCCAGCGTAGACCGGAACGCCTTTTCCCCAAAAAAGGGCTCCCTTTGCGTCGTTAACGGAGGCTCTAACGTATTCAGTCAAACCGTGCAGTGATGGAATTATTGCCTTGACCATCGCCAATCTACTGCTTGTTTCCTTTGCCGTCGCCGCTATCGTCATTATCGTCATCCCCGCTTCCTTCTCCACCCGACCCGTCGGTTCCCTTTGAACTGTTGCTCTTGCTCATCATATCCTTTGCCTCTTCTATGATGGTAAACGCCGCCGAAAGATCTGCCCTTGCAGAATCGTAACTACCCTCGTTTATGCTCACACGTGCGCTCGAGATCAGTGCCAGTGCCTCTTGGATCTTGGAGGCAACATCGTCATTAGCGCTCTCGTCAAGGAGGCCGTTAGCCCTCTTTTCGAGCCTATCAGCGGCGGCAATCAGTCTCCTGGCCTCGACATCGTCCGGCAAGCTAGAATTCGCTGACGCAGAAGCTCCGGCGTTTCTCTCCTCGAAGAGGACCTGCCGTATCGCCTCAAGCATCTCGCTGGCTCGGCTGAGGTCGCCGCTGGCGCCCTCGAGTTCGCCCTCGTCTATGAGCTGCTTTGACCTCGCTAGAAGTGAAACTATAGTCCCAAATTCTCCCTCTCTGTCAACACCGTTCTTCTGGGCAAGCTCCTCAAGACGGAAGTAAAATTCTTTCAGCCTCTCATATCTCCCAACTAGGGAATCCTTGCTGTTGTCGCTATCATCCGGCTGATCAGCCGCTAGGTCAAAAACTATGTGTTGCGCCGAGAGCTCGCCGATGACCTCCCGAAGGCGCCCAATCGAGAGCGCCGTATTCTTCTTGGCGTCTGCAAGGTTTCCGAACTCGATAGCCTGCAGTGCCAGCGAAGCTTCGAATATTCCCTGGTTATAACTATCCGCTATGGTCTCTGGCAGGCCGCCATTTGCATCCAGGAACTCCTTCAGCTTTTGATTAACAGTTTCCTGAGCCTTTAGCACGACTACTTTTAGCAGGCGAAGCTCCATCTTGTTCCCGACGATGGTCTTGCTCGTGTCAGAGACTGTAAAGGTTGAATTAGTCGACGCCTCGGCATAGTACGCAAAGACTGTGTATTGGCCCTCACCGCATCTGGCAAGGTTCACTGGTCTTGACGCAAACGAATTGTCAGACTCCGGCAGGATGTTCTGAACAGAGCAGTCTTCCCCACCCGGACCTGCAACTCTAACGAGCACGGCATAGCCTTCAGGAGCGTCCCCGGGCACCACTCCTACTATGATGGCTTTCTCGCCAATGGTATAGATGTCCTTGTTAGTGGTGACCGTGAATGATTCTGCATATGCCGATGCTAGCGGGAGGACGAGTATCAGCGATAACGCTATAGATATTACCGCTCTCCTACTCGACGAAGCACTATCGATATGCAATATTCTACTGCCATGTATTGTTGGCAAATGCAATTATTTCAGGAACCCTTGGAACGGCCGTTCCAGCTACCCGAACTGCGGGTGTCCGCAAAGTGGGTTGACATTCTAAAGGGATGCATAAAAGGAATGCCTTTGCTCCTGCCCGATTCTGGACTTGCAGGCAACACGCGCTAATCCGTGTCAATTATATTGCTAGGATGAGGTCTGTCAAATGCTTGAACCCCCCTGCATTCCTTAGCGTGACTGTGGCAGTCTTGATCATGCTGCCTCTAGTGCCGAAACTTCACGGCTCGCAGGACGAGTACCTTCTCGTGAAGACCGACAGGACTGAGAGCTTTTTCCTCCCGTTCTCGGCTGCCAATCAGGACTTGGATGACCCACTCGTATACACATACGACGAACCAAAAAGTCCAAGCTGGATACTTTCGATAAGGAACAACCTCACATACGTGCCTGACGAGAATTCAAAGGCGGTCGTCAGGATAGAGGAGCCGGCGCCTAGCGAAAAATTCATCGAAATAGCAATGTATGGCGGCGAGTCAAGGAAGTATTGGGTAGCTGTCAACATGCCTGAAGTTGGCTATGGCAGGCTGTACGCTAATGACCTTAACGGCTGGTCGTTGGACAATCCAGTGGTCGTAGCGCATGGTGACACGGTAGGTCTAACGGTATCAGATGGCAAGAGGACTGTGGTAGACAGGTTCGACATCGACGGCTTCGCAGTCGGCAAAATATCAGTCTATGGCAAAGACGAAATAACTTCACCTGCCAATGCCTACCAGGGACAGATCACTTTTGACATAATTTTTGGCAGCTTTGAAGACTCGCCAATATATCTAGTTCCAGCGGCTGTGATGGCCGGCGTCGGTAGCCTTGTAGTTGGCATCCTGATCTTCAAGAAGAGACGGCCCGCCGACTAGTGCGGTAGTATCTGCAAGTTCCTTTAAGCCCGCAAACCTTGCAATTGGGCCTGCGCGGCAGGCAGATGTTCTGCCCGTACATTACAAAGGTGTCGTTTACACTGGTCCATAATTTCCTGTCCACTATTCGGGTCAGCTCACTCTCTGTCTTTTCGGGGCTCTTTGTCCTGACCAGACCCAGCCGGTTTGAGATCCGGTGGACATGGACGTCTACCGGTATTGCCGGTTTATTGAATGCGTAGACTAGGACGCAGTTTGCAGTTTTCCTGCCAACCCCGGGCAGCTCAAGAAGGCTTTCTATATCTGATGGGACCTTTCCCCCGTACCTGCTCACCAGAATCTTGGAGACTTGCACCAATCGTTCCGCCTTCACGTTGTAAAATCCGATGCTGTGAATTATTTCCTTTATTTCTTCGATGTTAGCGGCAGCAAGGTCCTCGGGTGTCCTGAATCTGGCGAACAGCCTGTTGACGACCCTGGTGGTGTTTTCGTCCCTTGTGCGAGCCGAAAGAATGGTACCGACGAGGATCTTGAAAGGATCCCCCCGCTCCTCCGTCTGCAATCCCTTGAGCGCTGTCAATCGGGGGGGCTTTTCGCTTCTTAGCGCCCTCTGCATCCTGCTCAGTATTTCGCGCATCGATATCTTTCTGGCGGACGTCAACTTCAAAACAGAATTTGCCCCGATCATATAATTGCATAATGGTTCTTATAGTGACCATCGAGAATCTATTCCGGCTAGGTATCAATGCAGCTTACGAGATCCGAAGATGATGCGCTCTCCGGCAAGCATGGAGAGTCGCTGGCTTCCGCTTACAGGATATTGGTGGCGATCGGAGAAGCCACCCACGCAGAAAGGCTGGTCCCAATCAAGTGGGCACACGTTTCTGGCGTCAACTACAATACGATTGGCGACGCCGGAGTCAGGTTCCTTGAGCATTTCACCGCCAGCGCGAGGGTGGCCGTAAGAACAACAATCAATCCGATGGGCTACGACAGGACAAGACTTGAAGGAATTTCTGAAAAGTTCATGGAGAAACAGATGAGCATCGCGAACTCGTATGAAAAAATGGGCGTTACTCCTTCCTTTACCTGTACGCCATATGAGATCTTTGATATCCCCGAAAGGGGCAGCCCAGTGAGCTTCGCAGAGAGCAACGCCGCCGTATTCTCGAACTCGGTTCTTGGCCTTATGACCAACAAAGAGAGTGCACTTTCCGCTCTGGCGAGCTCTGTAACCGCGAAAGCACCACTCTCTGATCTGAGGGCAAGTGAAGCCAGGAACCCTAGGGTTGCCATAAAGCCGGACTTTGCTCTTGAAACAGAGCTAGACTATGGATTGCTGGGCTACTTTGCAGGCAGGGTTGTGAAGGAGAGCTGCGTAGCACTGGAAGGCATTGACAGCCCGTCAACGATGCAGGGAAAAGCACTTTCCGCGGGAATGGGAACGTCTGGCTCGTGCGGCATGTTCACCCTTGGTGACGCGAATGGGGAAAGGATCTCGTTTGGCAGGAAGGAAGCAAGGGGCCTCATCGATGAGCTCAGTACCGCTGATGACGGGGATCTAATCACGCTTGGCAGCCCGCAGCTAGGGATGGGAGAACTGGAACTGCTTTCGAGGCTTTTGGATGGCAAGAAATTCACAAAGCCCTGCATGATCTTTTGTTCGAGGGCAATACATGACCAAGCGGCGAAGCTGGGGCTAACAGACAGCATCCAACGGTCGGGCGCGGAGTTCATTTGCGATTCATGTACGTGCCTCACACCGTACGTATCAAAAACCCAGCACGATGCTGTCATTGCAAATAGCGTAAAGGCTGCCTACTACCTGAACAACTCGAACAAGGTTGGTGTTGCGCTCAAGGATCTTCATACGATAGTGGGGGAGTACTCGCAGTGATAATTTCTGGCTGTCATACTATTGTTAGGGGACAGGGAAAGGGAGTAGCTCTCGTCACCTCCCAGCCTATCAACTTTCTTTCAATGATTGATCCCAAGACGGGGACCGTCACAGATCAGAAACACGAGCTTTATGGCAAGTCGCTTAGGGGAGCCGTACTAGCGTTTCCATTTGCGATTGGAAGTAGTGTGGGCGCATATGCCATTTACTCAATGCGGGATTACGCGGCGGCGCCCAGTGCCATAATATGTGCCAAAGCCGACATCACTACAGCATCAGGCTGTGCAGCAGGGAAAATCCCGCTGGTTGATCTGCCGGAGGGTACACAATTGTCGTCAATAATCCAGGGTTCGTTAGTCAATGTGGAAGCCGACTTGGGAAGGATCGTAGTAAAGGTTTAATCCCTTCGGACATCATTCTCTCATCTCGGTGCATGGCATCACGATGGGCGAACCGACCACGCAGTGGAATGACGACCAAAGTCCATGCACCGAACTAGAAACTAGCTTTGAGCGCGACTGCTGAATCGCTTCAAGATATTTCAATGAGCTTTTTCCTTGATGTCCGCCCGGAAACTATTCTTATCTGTCCTTGCGTCACTTTGAAATGGTCGGCGAGTCTTTTTAGCAATTCAGCATTCGCCCTGCCTTGCTGCGGAGCAGACTTCAGGGAGATTACTATTTCTTGACCGTTGACGCTGATTGATCCGTCGGAGCTGAACCTGACCTTGACCGAGTAGCGCACAAATTATGAATCAAGTTTCTCCCTTGAAAACCTTTTATTGGTGATGAAAAGATAAGAGCATGGTTGACAAGCTTTTGTCCCGAGTGCGGCGGAGAGCTCAAATTCGATTTACCCAGCAAGAATTTCATCTGCAAGGGCTGCGGACTCTTCGCGTCTAGGGAGAAGATAGATGAATTGCGGGACAAGGGTTCTAGGTCAAACGAGGACCCGAGGAAAAAGCATCACGACGACTATCTTGACTGGTGGCAGTCCTCAAAGAAAGAAAAACAACAAAAGTAATTTCGATCACTGCTGAAATTCATCTATTGTTCAGATGCATTATACCGTGTTTTAGCCTGATGGTGAATCCTGCTCGAATAGTTAATAACCGCTAGGTCACGCTAAAATATTCTATGCTTTGCAGCAAGTGCGAAAGCTATCAGAGCATATTTCGAAGGGCGTACTCCGGAGAGAACACATGCAAAAAGTGCTTCCTGCGTTCAATAGAGGATAAGACCGCGAAGACGATATCAAAGTTTTCTATGATAAGGCGCGGGGAGAAGGTCGCTGTAGGGGTTTCCGGGGGAAAGGACAGTCTGTCGCTCCTGTACGTGCTAAAGAAGCTTTTCGAAGAGCATGGCAATAGCAACAATCTGGTCGCAGTGACTATTGATGAGGGTATCAAGGGATACCGCGACGAGTCGCTGCAAATTGTTCGAGATTTCTGCTCTAATCTTGGGGTGGAATCCACAGTAATTGGCTACAAGGAACTGTTTGGAATTGATATGGACGAAGCGATGATCCTCAGGCCATCGGAAAAACTCTCATCTTGTTCAATGTGTGGGACATTCAGGAGAAGGGCGATAGACATCGCTGCGGAAATGGCAGGTGCGGATGTCGTTGCGACTGCCCACAATCTGGACGATCATCTCCAGACCTTCATGATAAATCTGCTTGCCGGAGATGTCGAAAGGATAGGCTGGATATACCCCGAGCCGGTTCACTCCGTTGACCGAATAAGAAAGATCAAGCCTTTCATTGAAATCTATGAATACGAAATCGCTTTCTATGCGCTTCAGCGCGAGATTCCATTCCAGTCAGAGGAATGCCCCTACATGGACGAAAGCGTCAGGAGCGAATTGCGCGAGTTTTTCAATTCGCTGGAAAGGGATCGCCCGGGACTGAAATACAATGCGTACAATTCGATGATGAAGGTGTCAAAGGCCCTGCGCAATTCTACCGCTAACGCAACCGGAAGGAAGTGCATCTCTTGCGGGCGTGACTCCTCCGGCGACGTTTGCTCCGTCTGTAGGATGCAGGGCGTGCTTACATCCAACAAACAAATATAGCCATTCCCGCAAAATATCATTCGGAGGCAGGGAGGATCGGGGTGCCAGCCGTACCCCATATCGGAAATCGGCTTTATGCCGGGATCAGTAACTGCTGGGTAAATCCGTCGGTAGAGGGTTCCCGCTCGCCTTGCTGAAATGAAATTACGCCGTGTCGGATGGGCGTGAGCGGCGCGCCACGCGAAGGCGGGGCTGTCGACTGCTAACCGTCGAAATGGGTGAGGTCCGGGAGGGAGCAATCCTAAGGCGGCATGTCCATGCTAGCACGTCTACGTGATGGATCTTGCAGGACTTGAAATGGGACCTTTTTCCGGCGGTGGTACCGGCGGGCTGCCTCCGTTCCAGTTGTGCTCAAGAAAAGTCGCAGGACCCATACACTTTGATGACGTGGTATCCCCTTGAACGTTCAGATTTCTGAAAGGGACCTTATTCTGCGGCTGACTTACAACACATATCTTTGGCGCTATGTAGCGCAAACTACACTTTGTATTTATAGACGAGATATGAGATGTTTTGCATATGTACTCCGAGAAGTGCTCAGAATGCGGCTCTACTCTACTTGACAGTAGACAGATCATAGAGCACTTCTTGAAGACCGGCCATCAAAGTCTCATCAATCCTTGCAGAAGGGCAGCTTAATATGTTTGAACGCTTTCATAAGCGTGATGTGAACCGTGACAAATCTCCGGCTGATGAAGTTGGCCTTGGTCAGATAGAACTTGAAATTCAAGAAGCGTATATTGCGGACAAGAACGGAAAAGTGGCGCGTCTCGACAAAGCCGCTCTGAAGGTACTCCGGATATCGGCTGGCGACTCTATCATTTTATTTGCTGATGACCGACCTGTCATAGTCAAGGCATTGCCGCAATATCCTTCGGACAAGAGCTCGGGGGTCATAAGAATTAATGAAACTATTCGTGAGCAGTTGAATCGAGACATCGGAGACACTCTGGCGGTAAGGGGCATCGGCAACACCAAGATAGACAAGGTTGTAAACTATCTCTTGCTCGACAAGTACTCTAACAAGTCGGACTAGCCTTCGTCTCTCATGTTAGTGTAAGTCCTGTGTGATAACAGGCATAACTTAATTACGATAAAAAAGAGATTCTGCTTCGTATATAATGCTAGTAGAACGAGACTTCGAGCCTAACAATGATCGGCTTTTCCGCCTAATTGACAGTTTTCTCGCGACATCGCCTTGCTCCCTGCTTATCAGGGGCGAGCCGGGTCAGGGAAAAACAACGTTCGTTCTCGAGTTCATGAAACGCTACCGAGGGAAATATCGCGGCTACTACGTATCTACGCGGGTATCCCTTGAAAAGCTTGAGAAGCAATTTAGCTGGATAACAGGCCTCTTGAAGAAGGAAACCATTCTCGAAGCGGAAGATTCGCCAAAGCAGGAACTCAAGGGCTTCGACGCGCGCATTGGGAGGGCGAAGAACCTAACCGAGATTGTAACGAACGCCGCCCTTGGTGATAGCGCACTCATCGTGCTAGACAGCTGGGACACGCTCGCAAAAGAAACACCATTTGATGAAAGGGCGAAGACGGAGAGAATGATAACCACTATCGCAGACGCGCATAACAGCCTGATATTGTTCGTAGGAGAAGAGGATGAATTTTCCAGAAACAGTGCGTATCTCGTAGACGGAATAATTACGCTTTCGTCTGATACCATTGACTCGGTAAGAATTCGCAGAATCACGATCGACAAAATGAGAGGCACCTCAATTCCCCGTCGGGACATGTTGTATTCGCTTGAAAACTCTAGATTCGAGATCTTGCCAAAACTTCACCTGAAGGATTACCCTGATCCCGGCAAGTTCGAGCCTGCCAAGCTCCAAAGTGGATTTTTTTCTAGTGGAAACGTGCATCTTGACGGCATTCTTGGAGGCGGAATAAGGAAAGGAAGCATAATATTGATAGAGAACAGCCAGGAGACGATACGGTTTTCGCAGGACCTTGTATTGTCCGGATTTCTCCTCAACGCGCTCGCGAACAGGAACGGAGCTCTACTCGTGAATGCCCCCGATACACCATCCAAGGTAAGTATCGAATTGATTAAGCCGTATCTCCAGAGTGAGCTACTGAAGAACCTTAGAATATTCAGTCATGAGAAAGTCGCAAATAACTCTATGGTGATCGAGCTCACGGATGACCAGAAGGAAAACGAGGATCGCTTGACAAAAGAATACGACAGCCTAAGAAGCGCGTCAAGAAAAGGATCCGGACAGGTGGTAGTAGCTCTCGACGTAGGGCTCAATGAGATCAGAAAGTTCGAAGATGCTAACGCTTGGAAAAGCCAGCTAATCGATCTTGCAAGGAAAATACGAGAAAACGGTGATCTCCTCGTTCTTGTCAACAGAGACGGCCTTGATTCAGCCCCGCTCCCAAAGACGATTTCGGATATTCACTTGCAAATACTGAACAAATCGGGTATTCATTTCATGAGAGTACAAAAGCCCTCAATAGAAGGGCCTACTGTGCTATTTGCTCTATCTGCAGATGACGGCAAACGATATCCTGCATACATCCTAAAGAAGGTAGTTTGAGAGCATAAACTCCTCCTAAAACCAGAATCGTCACCGAGCGAAGAGCTTAATCCGATTGCGAAATCTCCGCAAAGCATCAGACCGGCATGGGAAGAGGGATATCACGTATCATCGTTGAGCGTGGTAGCCAGTACTACATACATAATCATACCTAGAGGAGAGGAACGCATATTGTTTGACCCGGATAGGACATGAAGATACTGATCGCCGAGGATGAAGAGAATATTTCCGTACTTTACCGCATTGCATTGGAGAGCCGACAACATGACGTCATCGTAACAAGCGATGGTCAGCAATGCGTAAACGTCTACATGAAGCAAATCGGAGACAACCAGTCTAGAAATGACGGATCGGCTGTCCCGCCCTTTGATGCGGTCATACTTGACTACAGGATGCCTGTAATGGACGGAATGGATGCAGCAAAGCAGATACTTAAGATGAGACCCAAGCAAAGAATAATTTTCGCGTCTGCGTTTGTCAAAGAAACGCTGGTAGAGTCAATTAAGGAATTAGATCAGGTAGTGGAGCTCCTTCAAAAACCGTTTGAAATTGACACGCTGGTTGACACCGTTGAAGATAAGACGATATACCAGCAGCTGGCGAAGCTAAATGTAGACATCTCGCACCTCAAAAATTGGAATCCAACTCACGCACAGATCAGAGACCTGCTTGACGGATTGCTAAAGCTCAGGAAGCCGGGGTTTGACTTTCAATTAGCAGCACAGAACAAAGGGCCGGAGCATCGGTATGCGCACACCGGTCAATCTGCGAGCTAGCAAGGCGGGAGAGCATGGACTCCAACAATAAGCAACTTCACAATTTTTCAGTTCTCGATGAGGTCCTAAAGGTTCTCGGATCAGACAACCTTCCGGTTCTGTACTATCATCTGGAAAGACTTGGTGTAAAGAAGAATGAAATTGCGGACAAGCCAGAAGAGTTTTCAAATGCCCTCAGGCAAATATTCGGCCAAGCAGCGTCATTTCTGGAGGGCCAGATCGTTTCGTCGATATCGTCCAAGCTTGGGCTGGATCACGACAAGAATACGACGCTTGCGCAAGTACTATCAAAGCTTAAGCAAGGGACCTCTGTCCAGTAACGAGTCGGAACCAGGCAGCAAGTTGCGCTCGGGAGTTACATGATCGGACCTTCAGGCATATCCTATGCCGAGTATGCTTAAATTCGGTTGTTTTGCACGTATTGACGTCTCTGGCTTTGCCCATCGATCCCATCTTTCAGACCAACAAGACATGCGTCATTTCAAACGTAAACCTGAAAGTGTGGAAGGATTCTGGAAGCGTCCTTGGCATTTGGGGAGCCGAAGTAGCGGTGGATCTTGACCTCTGTAGTGGAGATGGAGCGTGCATTGAGGTATGTCCAGTTAATGTATTCGATTGGCAGGGTTCCGGAAAAGACCGGAGGGCATTACCTGTCCGCGAGCGCGATTGCATATTCTGCTACGGATGCGAGGCTGTCTGCCCGAAGGATGCGATAAGAATTACTCCGTCTGGGGGGATCACGTTATGACGATCAGAATCGATGAAGAAAGCATATTTCAGGTTATCGAGCGTCGCCGCCCTAGATCTGTCGCGCTGAATGGTCCTGAGGGTTTAATTCCCAAGATTCAAGACTCGGCAGATCACATTATCGAAAAGTTCGGGATCGAAGCATACGTAATAGGCGATACCTGCTGGGGATCCTGTGATCTCAATTCTCACGCCGCCGAAATGCTTGGCGCAGATCTATTGTTCAACATCGGCCACACGATCGCGATAGATTCATTTTCTGAAAAAGTGCACATGATCGGTGCTTTCGACGATATTAGCTTTGAAACAGTCGCTGACAAATGCGCGAAGGAACTGGCAGACAAATTCAAGACCATTTCCATATTGACCGACAGCCAGCATCTCCATGAAGTAGAAACTGTAAGGCGTATTTTCACCGACTATGGTTACACG
>CAZNOV010000030.1:0-8777 GCA_964574725.1 uncultured Nitrososphaera sp.
ATCCAGGTGTCTTGTCCTTTTGGATGCGTGTGTGGCTCAACCTCCTGTCCGGGCCTGACGCCCCAGAGAAAAATTATCGCGTGCTCACTGGCTGCCACCTGCGTTACTCTGGCTTTCTCATCGGAAAATTTTACCGTGTCTTTTATGTTGAAAACCCGCTCTATCATGCCAGTGGGATAACAATCAAAACTATTTTAACAACTCTGAAAGTGGGCTCTTGCGATACTTTATACAGTCGTGCCGCGCAATCAATTGCGGTGCCGACAGAGCAGCAGATGCAGTTCCGTGGAAAAGTGGCCGGCCTGAGGGACTTTGACGAGGCATTCGAGCTGGTCAAGGCAGTGGTACTGCAAAAGTTTGGGATGCACAGGGCGGGTCTCAGCCTGATTTTGCAGATGATGCCAAGCAACCTCGGAGCCTACCACATGCTGGGCTCAAATGCAATAGTGATGAACAGCTACCTGTTGGCAGCGGTGAAAAAGATAGCCGGTTCAAAAGAAGAGTACAACTCGTACATGTTCATGGTGCTCGCTCACGAATACCTGCACAGCCTAGGGATAGTTGACGAGAACTCTGTGCGCCAGATGACCTTCGAGCTGTGCGTCTGGATGCTCGGAGCTGATCACGCGGCTACACGAATGGCAAAGCAGGATCCTTCAACACTGTATCCAGAGCTCGGGTCGCTCATGCAGAGTCAATTTAGCCGGGACTTTCACGTGGTCAGCAATTTTGACAAGACCAACCAGACGTACATTCAATAGCGCATTGAAAGAGCAAGGTTGTGGAAAGTGTGGCACAGGGGTTTTTGTTTCGCCTGCGGGCATTGCTATGTGGCTCAAATTGCACAGGCGAGGTTAGAGAGCCGACCCCCAATCCAGATCATGGTAATTTTCGCACAAAAATTGCAGAAAATACACCTGATTTTTTATCACGGAGAGCTAAGAATATATAAATAACTTGGAGGAGAGGATCATTTCAAGCATGCCGATAAGGAATGGGGTGGAGTATATCCAGAGCCTCAGGGGCAGAGATCTAAAGATTTACCTGTTTGGAAAGGAAGTGAAAGAGCCCGTGGATCATCCAATGATCCGGCCTTCCATTAATGCCATCGCCGAAACCTATGACCTGGCCGTCGAAGATCCCGAACTTGCCAGTGCCGAATCTTCGCTGTCGGGCATTAAAGTTAACAGATTTCTGCACATTGCAGAGAGCGCCCAGGACCTTGTCAACCAGAATAGGATGCAGCGCAAGCTGGGCCAGCTGACAGGGACATGCTTCCAGCGCTGCGTTGGAATGGATGCGCTAAACTCGCTGTATTCAACAACATACGAGATTGACGCAAAGCATGGAACGCCGTACCACAAGCGCCTGATCAAATTCATAAAGCATGTCCAGAGTGAAAACCTGGTAATCGGGGGGGCAATGACAGACGTAAAGGGAGATCGAAGCCTTTCGCCGTCCCAGCAGGCAGATCCGGACATGTTTGTGCACATCGTAAAACGGGACGAAAAAGGAGTCTACATCACCGGGGCCAAGGCACACCAGACTGGCTGCATAAACTCGCACTGGATCATCGTCATGCCTACGATGAGGCTGAGGGGGGAGGACAGGGACTATGCGATCGTAGGAGCGATTCCGGTTGACGCACCAGGCATTACCTACATCTACGGCAGGCAGTCGTGCGACACAAGGAGCATGGAAGACGGCGACATGGACTCAGGCAATGCAATGTATTCGGGACAGGAAGCCATGGTCATCTTTAAGGATGCTTT
The DNA here is from genome assembly GCA_964574725.1 of uncultured Nitrososphaera sp. Lineage (GTDB taxonomy): Archaea > Thermoproteota > Nitrososphaeria > Nitrososphaerales > Nitrososphaeraceae > Nitrososphaera. The sequence goes on from CAZNOV010000030.1 coordinate 1,773, forward strand.
CATTCCAAACGAGCTAATTTTCATGGACGGTGAATATGAATTTGCCTCCATGCTGATAGAACGCTTTACCTGCTACCACAGGCGAAGCTATGTGTGCAAGACAGGGCTTGGCGACGTTTTGATAGGCGCATCTGCCGCTATCGCGGATTACAACGGAGTTGCGAATGCTTCGCACATAAGGGACAAGCTCGTTGAAATGACGCACCTTAACGAAATTATCTTTGGTACAGGCATCGCTTCTTCGTACATGTCCCACAAGACTGCCTCGGGCAACTGGCAGAACGACGACATGCTGGCAAACGTCTGCAAGCACAGCGTGACAAGGTTTCCGTACGAAATAGGCCGGCTTGCTCAGGACATTGCAGGGGGGCTGATGGTGACGATGCCTTCAGAGAAGGAGTTCAAGAGTCCTGTAACGGGGCCGATACTTGAAAAATATCTGAAGGGCAGAAAAGGAGTTTCCACAGAAAACAGGATGCGGGTGCTTCGCCTGATAGAGAACATGACTCTGGGGCGAAATGCCGTCGGATATCTGACAGAGTCTATGCATGGCGCGGGCTCACCCCAGGCCCAGAGGATTCAGATAGCTCGCCAGAGCCAGATCGAACTGAAGAAAAAGTTTGCAAAGCGGCTAGCGAATGTCAAGGAAGGAGAGGCCACGGAAACTGTCCAGGAGCCATCCGAATATTTTGACAGGATCTTTGGTCCGGACAAAAAAACGCGGAAATCCAAGTAATCGCTGCCGGACCGAATGACACCGGTCTAAATCGGGCCAAAATATCGCTAGCGACATTGGAACAGCTTCTTAATTATATCGATTGTCAACTTTGTTTCAAAAAGGGTTATTTATCGGCTTGACGTCTATATGATATCCGGCTACGGGGTTGTTGTGCGATTGAAGTTAAACGAGGCGCAAATTGAAGATTTAACGGGCAAAGTTTTCCGAACGATAATTAACAACGGCAAGGATGGAATCCTGCAGTCAGAGCTTTGGAAGGAGCTCAACCTGACAAGCCGCGACGGCTCACGGGTCGCAATCCGCCTCGAAAAGCGTTCCCTTATCAGGCGAGAAAAGATGCTTGAAAACGGAAGGTGGACGTACAAACTTTTTGCGGTAAAGCTGCCGGTCAATACGGCAAGCATCGAAAAGGCGCCATGCCTGACCTGCCCCGTTGAACACATGTGCTCTCTTGACGGGGCCTACAGCCCTACCAGCTGCAATTTTCTTGAAGACTGGCTTATCACTTCTTTTGACAGTAACGGTTCTTCTGGTTCCGTCCAAAAAAATCAAAGACGTTCTAGAAAATGAGACTCGCCGATGCCAGACGAGATCAGTACCGCAGACTGGCAAAGGATCAAGGGTACCGCGCGAGGTCGGCGTACAAACTCCTGCAGCTGAACAATTCCCATCATCTCCTTAAGAAGGGAAGCAAGGTGGTAGATCTGGGGTGTGCGCCGGGGGGCTGGCTGCAGATCGCTACAAAGCAGGTGGGAACCTCCGGCAAGGTTGTGGGAGTCGATCTCAAGGCTGTCGATTCTGTGCCCGGTGCTACAACCCTTCAAGGAAGCATCGAAGATCCCACGGTGCTCAAGAAGATATTCGAGATTCTTGACGGAAAGGCTGATGCCGTGCTCTCTGATCTCGCGCCAAACGTAAGCGGAATGTGGGAGCTTGACCATGCCCGGCAAATCTCTCTTACCACAGCAGCACTAGGATTTGCGAGAACAGTTCTGCGAAAAGGGGGCAGTGCCGTTTTCAAGGTATTTGAGGGAGAGATGTTAGAAGAGCTTAAGGCTGAACTGAGGAAGAGCTTTCGCAAAGTCATTTTGAGCAAGCCGCCGGCCAGCAGACAGGAGAGCAGCGAATTATACCTCGTCTGCCTCGACTTTAGCCCCCAAAATTTCTCAGGGTAGTGGGTTAATTGAGAATATTCTTTCAATCAAACCAAATAACCGTGTACTAAAGTTGATCAATTTAATTAACAGGCAACAGTTTATCTATTTTGCAGGCCGCTTAGTATGTCGCATCCCGACTTGGAAGCCAATCCACTGAGCCCAAAAACGGAGGCTCCCTCAAAGGATATCGCGCATGCTAACGTGCTAGTTCTCTGCATAGACAGGGACGATGACATTGGAACAAAGGGTGGCATCGAGACGCCGATCGTTGGCAGGGACGCATGCATCAACGCAGGAACAAGGCTTGCCATTGAGGATCCGGAAGACGCCGATTCGAATGCAATCTTTGGAGCAGTAAAAACCTACGAGGAGCTGATAAGTAAGGGATACAAGGCAGAGGTCGCGGTTGTCGCCGGAAAATTTAACAGGGGGGTTGAGGCTGACGAAAAAATCAGCCTCGAGGTAAAGAGCATACTTGAAAGGTACAAAGCCGACGGAGCAGTGATTGTTTCAGATGGTGAGGACGACGAAACGGTCCTGCCAGTAATACAGTCAAGGGTCCCCGTCATATCGGTCCAGCGGATAATAATCAGGCACAGCAGGAGCGTCGAGTATTCGTACGCAATGCTGGGCAGATACCTCAGAATGCTTGCATATGATCCCCAGTACTCAAAATTCTTTCTTGGCGTTCCTGGCGTTCTTCTTGCTGCGGGCGCCCTTGCGGTCGTGTTTGACGCCGCAAAATGGCTCACTGCAATAGTCCTGGCAGTTCTCGGCGGCGCATTCATTGTCAGGGCATTTGACATTGACAAAGCATTCGGAACTCTGGGCAGGCTGACGCCTACTAGTTTCATCAGGATATTCTCTATCTTGGGCGGGGTCCTGATAATCCTCGCATCAATAGTGAACGGCGTCTCGAGCATTCCTCCGGAAATGTTCAGGCAGGACATGGGAGCGTTCGAAATTCTGACGAATAGGGCGATCGTGGGGAGCTTTGCAGGAGGCACGATTACGCTGCTGTGGATTGGAATAGCGACAATACTTGCCGGCGATCTTTTGAGCAGCTGGTTCAGAGGAAGCGCCAGAACAATGTCGGACGTACTGAGACTTGCGGTGCTTGCGCTGCTATACATCCCGGTGCTGCAGTTCACCGCGGTGCTCACTGAAGGAACCAACCCATTCACACTGATCTCGTCGCTGTTGATAGGTCTAGCCGTGTCGCTAGTTGCTGCCACATTCATCTTCCAGTACTTCAGGAGCAAGAAAGGCGGCGAAGAGCTTAAGCACTAATTTAGGCCGGAACGTGCGTGATCCATCATGTCAGAAAAACCGCAGCATGGCGACCGTGATCAAGAACAGCAAAAATGGTACTGCAATTACTGGATGTCACAGGAAGAATGGCTTGACGTACATGATTATGGCCCGAGTATTTATGGGAATGCAGGGGACGGAGATGCTGACAGGTCGTGAACATAACTGTGAGCCACATCAATTCGCAAAAGACTTACAAATAACCAGATAAACTTGAGAACGTGGTAGACGAGCGGTCTGCTGGCGCAGTTGTATTCTACGCTGAAAATGAGTTCGCGGATCCGGATTACCTTCTGCTCAATTACACCGCGGGGCACTGGGACTTTCCAAAGGGAAACATAGAAGCAGGGGAAGTAGAAAGGCAGGCCGCTGCAAGGGAGATCCGCGAAGAGACCGGAATCACGGACGTAGAATTTATCGAAGGGTTCAGGATGAAGATCGGCTATAGGTACAGACACGGCAGAAGGATCGTGCAGAAGGAAGTCGTGCTCTTTCTTGCCCGTGCCAAGACAAATAATGTAGTGCTTTCACACGAGCACATAGGTTACGCATGGAAAAAATACGAAGACGCGCTTGAAAGGCTTACGTACAGAAACGCCAAGAATCTACTAGCTGCCGCAAAGGACTTCCTTCGACAGCGCTCAATTGCGTACCGGCAGCGATGATGTGCTGATCTGCATCTCCCTCGCCTTTGCCGCGGGATCTTTCGACTCAACAATGGTCCTCCCGACGATAAGGTAGCTGGAACCGCTCCTGAGTGCACGCACGGCGTCTCCACCCTGCGCGCCGATGCCCGGAGAATACACGGGCATGGCCGGCTTTTCCTTGACGGCCTGCTTGACAATATTGGGCCTCGTCGCTCCAATAACAATGCCGTCAGCATCGGCCCTGGAAGCTCTCTCTAGGAATATTTCGTATAGCCGACGCCTTTTCCTGCCGTCTGAAATTTCCAGTCCATATCCTTCACGGGCGTCGGGCTGGCTCATATAGACAAGCGCGATAACCCCGGCGCGCAAGCTGTGAGCCTTCTTGACTAGCGATGTCACCGAGGACTGACCAATGATCGGGTTAGCTATTATGGCATCAAACCCCATGTTGCCCACAAGGTGATCGACAGCGACAGAGTTTGTATTCACTATGTCGTTGAGCTTGATGTCAGCAATGGATTGCAGGCCGAAGGAATGAGCGAGCCGATTAATCTGTGCGATTTCAAGGCCGGAAAGCGGGAGTACAAGATGAAAATTGATCTTTATAGAACATACATAATCATGCACAACTGAGATCATTTTTTCTGCAAATTCCTGAGCTCTTGCGACACCAGGCGGCGGATCAAGGGCAAGGACTATTCTGCTGTTCTTTTCTGATGCTGCTGATGCTATTCTTTCTCTGAAGGTCCTAGTCATATGTCTTGACCAGCGGATGATCCCCTTGCAGCCTTATCACTTTGAGGTAAACATACCCGTGTTCATCCACTCTTGACGAGAACACAGGCTGTTCGTTCTTCAGGCTTGAGTAGCGGAGGAATTTTTCTTTCGGCTCCGGGCCGTCGAGTTCCACGTAGTAAAAATACGATATTGAATCGTTGTCATTAGTGCTCATGGGCGCTCCCAGGATCAACTTGCCATCGCGCTCGTTGAACATGAAAAGGGGCAGTGGCGGCTCATCGTACATCGTCTTGTAGGCAGCTACTTTGGCCACGCTGGCAAGATCTTTCAGCTTGATTACAATGTACCCAGACTTTTTGTCCACCCTTGCTGACTTCATCAATGTATCTGGGAACCTCTCCACATTGAGCACGGGCGAGTACACAAAAGTCGGGTTGCCCACGGAATCAGCCAGCAAAACCTCCTCGACGCCGTTGGATATTCTGTATGCAATGTACTGACCGTGGCTTGGCTCGATCTTCGAGTAGTAAATCACTGCCCTTCCATTGATGATGTCCGTTTGCACTGCCAGCACGGGTTCCTTGTTATAGGTAAGTGAGAATGCGGGCAGCGGCGTCCGCTCAAGCGCACAAACAAGCCTCCCAAAATCCTTGATTCCCGCCAGCGCGATGTAGCAGGGAGCCTTGAGCAACAAGTCGCATTACTGTAAAGAAGAACATTATTAAAGTCATGCGTCGGCGGTACTGAAACGTTGAATGAAACGAGCGACCGGGTCGAGGAGCTCGTCAACTCTGCAAAGATGATCCTCTCCTCGGATGCTGAGCCGGAAAGAGCTGCGCTCTGGCGCGCGTATGTCGCAATAGAGTACGCAATCTTGGATCTGAAGCTGCGTTACGACTTGGAAGGCCAGCCTCAGCCTCGAAAAATCGGAAGAAAAGCTGAATACAAGATCTCTGCTGCGAAATCAATGCTCGACCGAATCAATCCTACTTCGGCTGACAAGAAAGTGCTGTTGCATGACCTGCGATCTTGCAGGGATCTGCTCAAGGCGCTTGTGGCAATTCAGGATCGGCGATCTATTACATCATAGAGGTCGGGGCCCGTTCCGATCAGCGCAATTTGCAGCCCCATCTCGCCTTCAATATCCCCAATGAACCTGCGCGCTTCTGGCGGCAGCTTGCCGAATTCCCTTGCCCCCGCGCACTCTGGGTACAACACGTCAAGCTTTGTAACGGCAAGCATGGTTCCGCTGTTTATTCTGATTGCCCTCTTTGCAAGGTCCATGTCAAACGGAGAAGCCCTCCTCGGCCTTCCCGTCACGCTGCCGTATTCTATCCACCCTCGCCTTTTGGCCTCATCTTCGCTCAGCTCGTTTTGGAGCGGTCCCCCGCCAACCCGGGTCACATAGGCCTTGAAAACCACAAGGACATCGTCAACCTTCTTTGGACCTATGCCGACATCTGAACATATCCCGGATGCAGTGACGTCTTTCGAAGTAACATAAGGGTAGCCCCCGTGGAAGAGTGAGAGGCAGGTTCCTTGGGTACCCTCTACTAGTACCCGCTCGTTGCTTTCAAGTGCATAATTGACAGAGTTGCTAACGTCTTCGATGTAGAGAGATAGCTCGGGGATGTCCCGGGCAAGCCTGAGAACCCTGAGAGCTCTATCCGAGTTGGCCGGCCCAGTGCCGGTGCCGGTTGTGCCCAGCTTGCTCTTCAGGTGATCCTCGCTCTCGTCCCTTTCTATGTGCGACTTTTCGATTATTCCACACTGGCCGTCAACAAAAGTTCTGTCTTCAGCGCCAAACGTCGCAATTTCGCTGAGCAAGACCTCCGGATTAACCAGAACCCCGGCGCCTATCAGCAGCCTTGTAGCGGGATTGAGCGCCGCACTAGGCAGCATGCGAACCTTGTAGGTCTTGCCATCCAATGCGAATGTGTGCCCGGCGTTCGGCCCGACTCCCCCTCTGACCGCTACCGCAACATTGTCCTTCTTCGCAATGTATGCGATAATCTTTCCCTTCCCTTCGTCACCATAGAATCCGCCGACGGTCACAAGGCACGGCATTTCTCGATTGTTCTCATATTGCGTGGATATTTATTCCTGATGAGCGGTTCTGCTAACTTTTCAGCTCTCGCCTAAAAGCCAACTTGCTTGCATCGACTCTGAGGATTACCGTAGTCGTCGGATTCCCCTTCATTGCTTCACCTGCAAGCCCTTTTGAACTGGCAAACCTGGCCAGCCCTCTGATGGATATGTTCATCGCTGCAACGACGTCCCTGTCCATCCATATTCTGCATCCCGCACACCACAGCTGTCTGAATCTGTCCACTTGGGTTATCTTCTTCCCGCATCGTGGACAAACCTGTGATGTGCCTCTAGTATCGCCAACGGATAACTGAATGATGGGTAA
>CAZNOV010000030.1:8877-13259 GCA_964574725.1 uncultured Nitrososphaera sp.
ACTTTCTGTAAATCTTCCTTCTGATTCTGATATCATTACGTTTGAACGATCTGATTATTGAGCGGGTGTTTTCTGCGATATCAACTGCCTTCGAAAGGTCATACTGGATCATTGCATTGGAGCCGCACAGTGTGACATTATGGAGGTTTCTGTCAACTCCTTCCACGCTATTACACTCGATCTCTGCAACCTCCCTTGAAATGTTGATGCTGAGCAAATCAGCAGTCAGCGTAAAAGAACGTATTCGCAATAATGAGTCAGACAGAATCCTTGTTACGTAGTTGTTCAATGGTATGTCGTAATACCGTCTTTTCCCTAGGGGCACCTTCAAGACTTCATTAATAATCTTGAAGCCGTAGCGTGATACAAGGAGTGGCTGTCTCGCATATGGCTGTCTTGGCTTCAATCCGCGCTTCAAAGATTTCTTTCTATTAGCAAGGATGCCCATGGCATGTGAGATCGCTGCCAGCTTGTAGTAAGAAATGATATTGTACTTCGCGAGTTGTGAGTACGATAGATTTGATAGCTTCATCCGGTTTGACGCATCTTTCTCCAGTCCAATTCTGATACAGTCATTGACCATATTTCGGAAAATCTTCATCACGTCAACGATCTCCGGCGACAGCGAAACGGATTGTTTGATTGACTTGAAAGCGATAGACACCTTGTTAGTGCTAAGCCATTAGCATGTGAGCTATTAATTCATTGGAGCACCCTGAGGGGAGGGGGATGGAGAGATTAACAATTGACTGAGAATGAGCGACGAATTAAATTCCTCTGCCGAGCGAATACGCGATATGAAGAATCACCAGGGCGCAGCGGGTAACATCATACTGATCCTTGCAAACCTTCCTGACTTCTTGCGTAAACCCATGCTCCAGAGCCGGATGAAGGAATTCTTTGCAATGCCTGAAGCTGAAAGGCGCGAAATGATAGATACCGCTCTGGCGGCTGCGCCAACCATAGATCCAGCAAAGCTCGCCGTACTCGTAAAGACCTGGCTAGAAGTGATTTCAGAGTTTGATCCGCAGAACAGGATGATCTTGTTTCGCGCATACTCGGAGCAGATCTCGAAAAAGCCGGGATCAGTGGAGGAGTTCGATACAGAGTCGCTTGCAAGGACGTTCGCGTCGCTGGATGCGGGACAGCAAGAAAGAATTATTGATTCGCTCCATGAAGTGTTGTTCTCCATTCCGAACAGAAACGAGATCATGGCCCTAATCCCGGAAAACATGCAGCGCGCACTAAAGTTGAAGCCCTAGTGCATGTGGTCGGGTTTTTTCTCAGGATTCTTCTGAAGCTCTCCTTCAGATTTTTCAAGTCCAAAAAACATCCGCTCGTACTTGCGGAGTGCCTTTCTGTGCTCCAGAAGGGACATGTCTAGCCTCATCTCATTCATGACCATCACGGCATAAGTGGTCCACTCTTTCCAGCAGGCTGAACACGACGGATATTTTTCCGCCGCGGGGTCGTCGACGGGTTCCTCAACCGCCTTGCCGCATTTCAAACAGGTCTTGGTCATACCGTACTCGTTGGTGCAACGGATTTAATAAATGAACATGTAAGGCACCTAGAACAGGGGTTTTTTCATGCTAGAGCCGCATTTGCGACATCGTATTCCTTTGACCTCTTGCCCGCAGGCCAGGCAAATGTACTTTATCCTTACGCCCTGCCCCGCATAGCCGCCGCCCGCAGTTTCGCTACCAAGCCCGAGTGACCTCAGAGCCCCAAGCTGCTTCCTCCTTATGTAAAACATTAGCCCCATCAGAACAGCAATATTCGCAGCAAGGCCAACCAGAAATCCAAAGAAGTAGCTAAAGAGCAGACCCGTTCCTAGGCTGGCGCCAATGAACAACAGCTGTCGTTTCAGTACGGGCTTCAGGGTGCCGTCCATCGCCATATCTTGCAGCCTCATCCCTTAAGAACCTATTTCCAGATCACCCCCTAATTCTTTCTGATAAGATTATTATACTTTTGAGGCCATTCTGTAAATGTGAAGGTCCGCTGCCCGGACTGCAAGGAAATTGCCGAGCTTGCCGACGATTTTTCCTACGTAAAGTGCTCGAGTTGCTCCTTTGACATGACATACGGCGAATATGTAAAGTATATCGCCTACAAGGACGCCCGCTACAGAGACATTCTTAGCGACTACAAGTAGGGCTGCTCCTGCATTCTTTACCATTAACTTTGAGTTCCGGATCATTCTCAAAAGGACATCCAACTGGTTCCCTGATGCACGCATAGAAGCACAAATAGAGTTAAAAATTGGAAAACCTCATGAAATTTTGAAGATGGCTTTAGACGGTATCGAGCTGGCAATGAACATCCTTGGCCTTGTAATATCTGCCTTTATCGGGAGATTTGCATACGCCGGATACAGCACCATCGCAAGCCCCAACCTCCTTCGGATCACGTTTGCCTTTATCTTCATAGCCATCGGCTTTGCGCTGCTTACCGGATCCCTGTTCGTGGAGGAAAGGGACTCCTCAAGAGCCATAGAAACCACCGGTCTGGGTGCGCAGGCTGCTGGATATTTTTTCATAGCCTTCTCTCACAGCGTCAAGTCCTTTGATTTCGTGCCCCCAAGGTACTTTGCCCTCCTCCTCCCCCTTGCTATCACGGGATTTGTCATTCCAGGCAATTCAATAGAACACCTTGTAAGGTCAATTTCTTTTATTCTATTAGTATATGTGTCCATCGAAACCATGGCATCATATATGCAGAACAGGAGGACTAGTACCCTCATGATAGGGTCAGGACTAGGATTGCTGGCTCTTGCAGAAATAATAGCGTGGTACAACTTCGTTTACCCCGGACAGTTCTTCTATATAGCAATCGCCCTAAAGGTGGGAGGGTTTGGACTGATGTTCGTCCCGTTCTCGAAATTCGGCCTGGCAAGCAGCCTGGGCAGTGGGAGGTTGAATCAGGTTGGCGGGGTATAGGACCCACGTAAGCATCATAGCGGACATACTCTCTACGGCAAAGCAGTACAGTTACGAAGGTTATGAAAACGGCGCGACCGTGACGCGGCTCATACGCAGGGCCAACGTCCCCCACCAGAGGCTGAGCTCGATTGTCTCGGTATTGACTCAGTCAGGCCTCCTCTACGAAGACTCGACAAAATATCGAATAAGCGACAAAGGCATAATGTTCCTGAAGGCCTATGAAGAGTTCAAGGTCTTCGCCGAAACATTCGGGCTTAAAGTCTAGCCTTATTCGTCGGTGTCGTCGTCATCGTCAATGTCTTCATCAAGGTCATCCTCGAAATCGTCATCTTCAACATCGTCCTCTTCGGACATTGCCTTCGGCATAATGCGACAGACACGTTTGTTATAAATTTTTTCCGGAACTTCACTTTTCAGAGTCCTTGCCCTTTCAAGGTTTTTCCGGATGCCACATGACCAGGCAAGCGCATAGCGAAACAGCGCACCTCCTTATCTCGCCGCCGTCAGGGAGCTGAGAAACAACATGTGTATGCAGACCCTCAAGGTGAAGGCACTTCTTGCATAATGGCTCGCTATACAGCGGCAACCTTCGATAGTTGTTCTGATTGGAGTATAAAGCTAACTTAGTGAACTTTTTATAGCTAGCCAATAACCTCCCATGCGATATGGGGCGCGTCGACAAGGGCGTCAACTGCAGCGTCGGCGGCTGTGAAAATAATGCAGAGCGTTCTATGAGCGGCAGCAAGGCAAGCATGGCGCCAGACATGGGGCTTGGAGGCAACAAGCGCGTCTACCTTTGCAGGGAGCACTACAAGGAATGGAAAAAGCTCACCAAAGAGGACAGGGAAAACGAAAGGGCGAGATGGAATTAAATTAGCTCACGACAAGTGGTTGTGATGGAACATGCGCCTGCTTCAGCTGCACTCTGATTTTATCGAGTACGAGCCGGTCGAAAAGGAAATCCGCGATGCTGAAGAGCTGGGGTCAAGGGCCAAGGTCCGGTTTGACGATCTTGTTGTCGCGTTCGTAGCAGTTGAAATCGGAGACGACGAAAGTGTCGCAAAAGCGGCTGCAGAAGAGATCAAGAAGTACCTCGACACCATCAAGAGCGACAGGCTCTTGGTATACCCGTATGCCCACCTGAGCTCAGACCTTGCGCCGGCATCAGTCGCCGCGGGAGTAGTAAGATCAGTTGAAGCCGCTTCAAAAGAGCTGATATCCGAGGTTCACCGCGCGCCATTTGGCTGGACAAAGTCATTTCAGATCAAGGTGAAGGGCCACCCTCTGGCAGAGAATGCCAAGGTGATATCCAAACAGGACGATCATCCAGATCACGCGCACGCCCCGGGTGGCAGAGAGTCGACCGCGCTGAGGGCGGAGGAAAAACTCTGTCTCTTATACACATCTCCGAGCCCACGAGACTAGGCATGATCTCGT
>CAZNOV010000031.1:0-12852 GCA_964574725.1 uncultured Nitrososphaera sp.
GGGTCCGTTGGCACGACGGCGACACACGTGTCGTTTTCGAGGACATAACCCTCGGGGCAGGTGGGCACCACGTCCGGAAAGCAGCTGTCTCCCTCTAGATGGTATCCGGCGGGACACACGATTGGCTGCGTCACAAGCAAGCATTCGCCGTCCTTGAATTCATAGCCCATCGGGCAGACGGGAGCCGGGGGCGCGCTGGGGTTGTATGGCTTGAGAGACCAGACTCCTCCCACAGTCAGGCCCAGGGCGACCGAGGCGGTGATTGCAGCCGCTATGAAGAGGACCCTATTGCCATTACTGAACAGGCCGCCGTTTTCCATGTAAAACTGTACCATTCATTGGCACTAGAGCTCTTTATCTTTGTATCCAATGGACACTGGAATCAGCTCCAGGGTCCTCGTTTTTATAATGCTTCCAACGACAACTTTGCCATTGGCGGGCAACCTATTCTACGCAGCAATCGCTGCCGGCGCTGCTTTCATCGCCATAGGGATTGCTTCCAGCGTGTACTCGACTGTCCCGGTCGACGTGCCGCTTGACAATACGCTGAGGCCCGGAATGATCGACGTGATATCGCCCGACATGAATGCTGGCAACACCCTGGCCATCACTGTGAGTGGTCCTGGCTACGACGTCGCGGTGGTGGATCCCGATGGCCAACTTGTCGCGTCAGAGCGGGGCAACTCTACTTTCACCTATGAGCTGACTGCAAGCAAGCCTGGCGAGTACAGGATCACGGTCAACAACACAGGCACCGGCGATGTAACAATAGCCGGGCATGGCCAGACAAAGTCCAGCCCGCTTGGCCTGACAGGCGCCTTGATGCTCTCCGTTACAGGCATAATTGTGATCGGCCTGGGTCTGCGTTTCCGAAAGCACTAGCGGAATTCAGCCTTTTTGTACGAGCCTAGGATCTTTACGTACAGCGTCTTTGGCTTGATCGCTCTGAGAGCTTCTTTGATTGGCTTCTCTTCCGAATGTCCTTCAAAATCCACGTAAAAATTGTACTCCCAGGGTTTCTCCTTTGTAGGCCGCGACTCTATTTTGGTCAGGTTGATCTTGCGGACAGCAAATTCGCCGACTATTCCAAAGAGCGCGCCCGGCACGTGCTTGACAGAAAATATTATCGACGTCTTGTAGCTTGCTGGCCGGAGCCGCTTGGACACCGGCCTCCGCGTCGATAGGACGAGAAACCTTGTAAAGTTGTTCTTCCTGTCCTCGATTCCTTCGTCAAGGATGACCATATCATAGAGCTCTGCCGCCCTTTTGCTTGCTATCGCCGCCGCGTCGGTCGAGCCGGTCTCATTTATTGTCTTTGCCGCGCCGGCGGTGTCATAGGCGGGAACCGGCTCTATCCTGTGCTTTTGAAGATATTTTCTGCACTGCGCGAGGGCCTGCGGGTGTGAATGCGCATACCTCACAGCGCCCTTCTTTGTGCCCCTGTTGGCGATAAGGCAGTGCCTGACCCTCTGGTAGATCTCGCCCACAACTCCGAGCAGCCTTGTCTGGAGCAGCAGGTCGTAGATTTCGTTGACGCTTCCCTCTATCGAATTTTCTACAGGCACCACCGCAAAGTCCGCGTCGCCATTCTCCGCCGCCACAAACACGTCCTGGAAAGACTTGAGAGGCAGGAGCTCTGCGCCCGGAAAATATCGCACTGCTGCCATTTCGCCATATGCACCACGCTCGCCCTGGAAGGCAACTACAGTGGCATCTGCCCGCATGGCGCTACTTGCTCGCCTTGAGTATCAGCCGAAACGTTTCCTTGCCGTAGTCATGCGTCAGCTTGCGATCTTCAAAAGCGCCGCATTCGATGCACTTGATCGTGTTGTCGTTTGTGCGGACGGTGTCGCCGCCGCACATGAAGCAGAGGGCGTACAGGACGCCAAATTCCCTTTCTGCAAGTGTGATGTGAACCGTAGAATTGAGAAGGCTGATGATCCTACCCCGCAGGATGTCGCCTGTCCTGAACACGGCGCGCCTGTCGCCCCTTCTGTCCCTGTCACGGGCCCCGACCCTTGCAGAAGCTATTGCAGAATAACCGGCGCCGAACTTTTTGTCATTCAGGTACAGCATCTTGACTGATACCATGCTGGAGAAGATCATGTCAACATGGCCGACCACGATGTCTCCTACCTTTGGAAGCATCGGAGAGTTCTTTTGTTCAATCTTGACGATCCTCCTCTTTAGATCATAAACTTTTGTGCCGACAGCCGCCGACCTTATCGCTCCGTCAGGGGCAACGTACGTGTTCTTGCCTCCTTCAAATTCTTCTATCGAAGCGACCTGATCGCCCGGAAGCATCGGCTGCTTTTCATCCTTGCTCAACAATTCAGATGACAGGATTCCTCGGGCAAGTTATAACTGTTTGCGGCACCAAAAGTTGGAATTATTCTAAAGTTGGAATCCAGTACTATTCGAATGTCACTAGACATTCTGGGCGAAAGATAATAAAGGTATAAAGCGAAGCATTTGCAAGGTGGAAATGTGAGCCAGAATACCTTGACCCTTAAGGTACTTGAGGCGTACACCAGAGACGTCGGCCGGGGCGTAGCCAGGATTGACTACGACTCGATGGACTCGCTGGGTGCGTCAACAGGGGACGTTATTGAAATTAGGGGAAAACGCAGAACTGTAGCCAAGTGTTTGCCGCTTTACCCCTCCGACGAGGGCAAGGGGATAATCAGAGTCGACGGTCTTGTGAGGAACAACGCCGGCATCGCAATAGGCGACACCGTCAGCGTGAAAAAGATCAAGGCGGTTCCTGCTGAGAAAGTTATTGTGGCTCCGCTTGAAGCCATACCTCCAATTGACGAGCGCTACCTTGCCGACGCGCTGGAAAGCGTGCCGCTGATCAAGGGCGACAACGTTATGGTTCCGTACTTTGGAGGCAGGCTCACATTCCAGGTTATTGGTGTAACGCCGGCCGCCGACGCGGTGCTTGTCACTCAAAAGACGATATTCCACATTGCGGAGAAAGGCGAAACGCTCAGGGGAGTGCCTCAGGTCACCTATGAAGACATTGGCGGCCTTAAGGAGGAAATACAAAAAGTACGCGAAATGATCGAGCTGCCGCTCAGGCACCCGGAGATATTTGAGAAGCTGGGCATCGAGGCCCCGAAGGGAGTGCTGCTCTACGGTCCGCCAGGAACCGGCAAGACTCTGCTCGCCAAGGCAGTCGCAAACGAGAGCAACGCGCACTTTATCTCGATCTCCGGCCCGGAGATCATGAGCAAGTTCTACGGAGAATCGGAAGCCCGGCTTCGGGAAATATTCAAGGAAGCAAAGGAAAAGGCGCCGTCCATAATATTCATCGACGAGATTGACTCCATTGCGCCCAAGAGGGAAGAAGTCACAGGCGAGGTTGAGCGGAGGGTTGTCTCTCAGCTACTCTCGCTGATGGACGGCTTGGAGGCAAGGGGCAAGGTCATTGTGATCGCTGCCACCAACAGGCCAAATGCTATTGATCCTGCTCTCAGGAGACCCGGAAGGTTCGACAGGGAAATTGAGATCAAGGTGCCTGACAAGCGCGGCAGGCTCGAGATCCTCCAGATCCACACGAGAAACATGCCGCTTGATGCCGACGTGGATCAGGACAAGATCGCGGCTGTCACTCACGGCTTTGTAGGAGCGGATCTCGAGTACCTCTGCAAGGAGGCGGCGATGAAGTGCCTCAGAAGGGTCCTGCCAGAGCTAAATCTTGAAGACGAAAAGCTATCGCCCGAAGTGCTCAACAAGCTGATAGTCACCATGAGCGACTTTGAAAATGCGGTGAAGGAAGTCATGCCATCTGCAATGAGGGAAGTCTATCTCGAATCACCGGACATCCCGTGGTCTGCAATAGGCGGCCTGGAGGAGGTAAAGCGCGAATTGCAGGAGGCTGTGGAGTGGCCGCTCAGATACCCCGAGCTGTACACAAAGCTGGGGCACACGATGCCAAAGGGACTGCTGATGCACGGACCGTCTGGAACAGGCAAGACGCTTCTCGCCAAGGCGGTTGCAACAGAGTCGGAAGCCAACTTCATCAGCGTAAGGGGGCCGGAGCTCCTG
This sequence comes from uncultured Nitrososphaera sp., assembly GCA_964574725.1. Classification (GTDB taxonomy): domain Archaea; phylum Thermoproteota; class Nitrososphaeria; order Nitrososphaerales; family Nitrososphaeraceae; genus Nitrososphaera. Next base: position 4,051 of record CAZNOV010000031.1, read on the forward strand.
AGCAAGTGGGTAGGCGAATCGGAGCGCGGCATCAGAGAGATATTCAGGAGGGCAAGGCAGGCTGCTCCGTGCGTGGTGTTCTTTGACGAAGTTGACTCTATAGCTCCTACGAGGGGAATGGGAGGGGACAGTATGGTCACAGAGCGCGTGGTTTCGCAGTTGCTGACCGAGCTTGACGGCATACAGGCGCTTTCCGGCGTGGTCGTGCTCGCTGCGACAAACAGGGCAGACATGATAGACCCCGCGTTGCTTCGCCCGGGAAGGTTTGACAAGATAGTATTTGTCCCGATGCCTGACAAGGCGGCAAGGCTGAGAATCCTTGAAATTCACGCAAAGGGAAAGCCGATGGGCACGGATGTGGATTTTGTAAAAATTGCCGAGCTCACCGAAGGGTTCAGCGGCGCGGACACGAGCGCGGTTTCAAACACAGCGGTCTCGCTTGTGCTGCACGAATACTTGGCAAAGTACCCGACCCCTGAAGAAGCGGCAAAGCACGCTGCGGAGGCGCACGTGATGATGCGCCACTTCGAAGAGGCGGTCAAGAAGATCAAGACCCAGAGAGAAGGCAAGCCGGGAGAAAAGCTCACAGTTCCGTACTACAGGTAAGAGCCGGCGGACGTCCTCGTCATTGATCGCAATCTCTCCGCGCGAAGTTGTGTGAAAATTTTTTTACACAACGCGCAGTTGAGTATCTCCGGGGGTAATGTTTTTAAGCGAATGGTTTTATGATAAAGCTACCAAAAAGAATTGGTGGAAAATTCCCAAGTACAACTCGTTCAAAAACCAACAGCAGCCGCATTAAACCGCTTTGTCTCGCCCCTCGAAATCAACAAACTGGTCGCGCAGCACGGGACGCCGCTCTACATAGTTGACGAAGACACGCTGCACGCCAAGGTAAAGGAGCTTCACAAAGCCTATTCAAAGTTCAACGGGCCCGTCAAGGTCGCATACTCTATCAAGGCAAACTTTACTCCCGCCGTGATCAGGACATTCATGAAGGACGGCGTGACGTTCGACCTCACTTCGCTGGGCGAGCTCCACTTTGTCAGGCAGTGCAAGGCAGATCCAGAGAATGTCATCTACACCAGCGTGACCGAAGAGCCGGAAGAGTACCTTGAAGTGCTGCAAAGCGGCGTAAAGAAGGTAGTCGTCAGCTCCTTTAACGGCCTGACGAACCTGGCCAAGGCTGCAGGAAAGACTGGGCTGAAGCCGTTGACGATGATCCGGGTGAACCCGGAGGTGGGCGTAAAGGCCGAGGTGCGGGCTTCGTACAGAAACGGCAAGTTTGGCGTGCCATTCAATGGCGGCACAATTGACAGCGCTGCCAAGATGGTGAAGCACATGATGGACAGCAACTTGGTAAAATTCGAAGGATTCCACTTCCATCTCGGATCCCAGATTACAGACTTTTCATGCTACACGCACGCGATCGACAAGATGGACGCGTTCATGACGAAAATGAAGAAGGAGCATCCGTCGTTCCATGTCAGCACTTTTGACATCGGCGGCGGAACACCGGTGTTCTATAACGACCCCGTGCCAACCCCCGCCCAGATGGCCGAGAACCACATTGGCAAGTTGAACCAGCTGGCAGAAGCCCACGGCGCCTTTACTCTCATGATAGAGAGCGGGCGCTTCCTTGTCGCCGAGTCGTCGATCCTTGTCTCCCGCGTGGTCAACACAAAGGAATACAACGAGCACAAGATAGTCATAGTCGACGCGGGCTACCACATACTTCTTGACGCCGCTCTTCTAAAGCAAGAGTACCCTCAGGAAGTAGTTCCCATTGTCGACAGCAAGGACAGCACTACCGCTCTTGCAACGACAAAGAACACCCACCTAGCCGGCAGGCTCTGCGACACCTACGACGTCTTTCCGCTTTCAAAAGCCTCCGACCTGAACGGCTCCGAAGTCGGCAGATACGTCTCGTTCTACAATGTTGGCGCCTACTCCGTGGTGTTCAACATGCCATTCCACTGCCAGACAAAGCCGCCGATCCTCATGAAAGACAGCGACGGCAAGTACAGGGTTGTCAGAAAGGGCACGACGTACGAACAGCTGTTCAAGGAAGAAGGCGGAGAGCTGGCCTAGTAGCCGCGCTCTGAAATAGCGGGAACATTTTTTAGATCAATAACCGGAATCACTGGAATGGGTGGCCGGAGGATTCGCGCGCATGCGTTTGTTAGCGGCAGGGTTCAGGGTGTCTACTACCGGCAGAACACAAAAGAAACCGCGATCGGCCACGGTGCGAGAGGGTGGGTGCGCAATTTGCCCGACGGCCGGGTTGAGGTGGTTATCGAAGGCGACGAGGAGAGCGTCGGCAGGGTGATAGATTGGTGCCGCGTTGGCCCACCAAAAGCGCACGTCGAGGATGTCGAATTAAAATACGAAAAGTATACCGGCGAATTTTCTGACTTTACGATCAGCTATTGAATTTTCTGGTATGCTTCCGATATCCGTGTCTTTGCAACGTTCGTCTCTTCCAGAGATCTCAGAGTAATAGTCGCGGGAGGAGCGCTCCTTCCTGACCTGATTGACAGCACAAGAGAATCCCGAGCCGGCTCAATGTCAAGAAATGTCCTAAGGTTCATGGTCTTGGCATACACGACCCTGTGCGGCCTGACATCCTCTAGCACATTTCCACCAAGAGAGAGAACAAAACGCCGCAGATCCGTCATCATGGTTCGCGCCGGCTCGCTCAACCTCTCAAGGTGACTCTCAAAAGGGATCTTGCCGCCGGATGTCGAACCCGATTCCTCCATGGTTCTAGTTTCCAGCGGGCCATTATAACCTGATCTTGACGCCACTTTTTTTCAGGTATTTCTTTACCTTGTCGACGGTAGACTTGTCATAGTGGAATATCGACGCTGCAAGAGCCGCGTCGACGTCGGCTTTTCGGAACACATCGAGCATGTGACGCGCACTCCCGCAGCCTCCGGATGCTATGACGGGAATCCGAGTCGATCCACAGATGGCCTTTGTCAATTCAATGTCGTAGCCATTCTCCGTGCCGTCAGCGTCAATGCTTGTGAGCAGGATCTCTCCGGCGCCCCGCGATTCCACTTCTCTGGCCCACTTTACCGCGTCAACGCCAGTGCCTTCCTTGCCGCCGTATATCCGAACCTCGAACCAGAATTTCCCAGAGTCCCTGGTCCGAAAGATTGTCTTGCCGCCGCCCGTATTGTAGTTTCTTTTCGCGTCAATTGCGACCACCACGCACTGCTTGCCAAATATTGACATGAGCTGCGTGATAAGATCTGGGTTCTTGACTGCCGCCGTGTTGATTGAAACCTTGTCTGCGCCGCTAAGCAGGATCCCGCGCGCGTCCTCCAGCCTTTTGATGCCGCCGCCCACCGTGAACGGGATGTCGATTACGCTTGCCACGCTTCTCACAACGCTCTTCATCGTGTCCCGGCCCTGTTCGGACGCGGTTATGTCCAGGAATACCAGCTCGTCTGCACCCTGCTCGCTGTATTTCTCGGCGAGCTCCACAGGGTCGCCTGCATCCTTGACATCGGAAAACTGCACCCCCTTGACCACTCTGCCATTGTCAACGTCAAGGCATGGGATAATCCTCTTTGCTAGCACTATGCGACCGCCTTTGCCCTCTCAACGCTGACCTTGCCGTCGTACATAGCCTTGCCAAGAATCGCCGAGCTGCAGCCCGCACTCTTTACCCTGATGACGTCTTCTATGCTTGCAATCCCACCGCTAGCGATTATCATCGCGCCTGAACGGGCCGCTTCGGCAAGCGTCACCACGTCAGGTCCCTGCAGGGTGCCGTCGCGGTCAATACTTGTCAAAAGAAATTCGGCCAATCCAATCGACATGAACTGCGAAATTGCATCCGCTACCTTGACGCCTGCCGACTCTTTCCAGCCCTTCACCATGACGCTTCCTCCGACCTGGTCGATCGAGATCACTACTCTTCCCGGGTACTTTTTAGCCAGCTTTCTTGAAGCATCCTGGTCGCTGTACGCCATGGTCCCAAGCACTATCTTGGAAGCCCTGCCAAGCATGGTCTCGGCTGCCTCCTGAGACCTGATTCCTCCGGCGGCCTGCACCGGGATTCGTACGGTCTCCGCTATCTTTGAGACAGTGTCTGAATTGTTGCCTGAAGAAAGCGCTGCGTCCAGGTCGACTACGTGGAGCATGTCTGCGCCAACACTCTCCCACCTTTTCGCGGTCTCCACTGGGTCGCTGCTGTATACAACCTTGTTCGACGGGTCGCCCTTGACCAGCCTAACGACACTTCCGCCCATGATGTCCACCGCCGCGATGATTTTCATTTCGCGCTGCTGCCGTCGTCGCACATCGCGATAAAGTTCCTGATCATGACCGCGCCGGTGTCGCCGGACTTTTCCGGGTGGAATTGAACGCCGACGAGGTTGCCCTTCTCGATCACGGCGGGCATGTTTCCGCCATACTCGGCAGTTGCCACAACAATCCCGCGGCTCTTAGGAGCCGCTTTGTACGAATGAACAAAGTAGACCCAGGCCTTGTCGGGCACTCCCCTCAGAAACCTGCTCATTTTCCTGATCTGGAGGTTGTTCCACCCCATGTGGGGTATCTTGACTTTGCTCTTTGGCAGCATCACCACCTGGCCATCCAGGATCTTCAAACCATCGAGCGTGCCCTCCTCGCTTCTATTGAAAAGCATCTCCATTCCGAGGCAGATGCCCATCACTGGCATGCCTCTTTCAATCGCCCTGTTGAGGTCTGGCGTGCATGCCTGCATGGACCTTATCGCCGGGTCAAAGTTGCCGACGCCAGGAAGCACCAGACCATCGAACCTGTCAATGTCCTTCAGGTCGTGGACAATCTCTACCCGTTCTGCACCATTCCTTTCGAGGGACGACTTCAGGCTGAAGAGGTTGCCTGCCCCGTAGTCGAAAATTGCTATCCTTGCCAATGAGGTCACATCGCCCCTTTTGTGCTGGGCAATCCCTTTCTTTTTACGTCAATTTCGATGGCCATTCTGAGGGCCACCGCAAATGCCTTGAGCGCCGCCTCCACCTTGTGGTGATCATTATCTCCGTAGTGAACAACGATGTGGGTACACGCGTTCAGGTTCTGGGCCAGCGAGCGGCAAAAGTGTTCGACGTCCTCCCGGGGCATTCCCTCAATGCTGTCGCGAGTTAACTTTAGCTGCACGTTCTGGTACTGCCGCTTCACTAGGTCAATCGTAACATAAGCGGCTGCCTCGTCCATAGGAATAAGCGCATAGCCGAATCTCCTGACTCTTGCGCGCTCGCCCAGTGCCTTGTCTATTGCCTGTGCCAGCGCGATAGCAACGTCTTCTGCAAGGTGGTGAACGATTCCGTCACTTGACCTGCCGGAAAGTGCAATGTCGATCATGGCATGCTTGCCGATCGACGTGATCAGGTGATCAATGAAGGAGAGTCCAGTCCGAATCTTGGTAACGCCTCTGCCGTCAAGGTTGACCTGAACGGTCACGGCAGTTTCTTTCGTTACCCTCTGGATCTTTGCTTTTCTTGCTGCCAAATTGTATATTTTACAATGCCGAGGCTACTTTATTTAAACTCTGGTTCTTCTAATTCGTCTGAGCGATCGAAAGCCACAATGCTTTGAATCCAGGGATTAGTGGCTCGTCCACCTACTTTTGCATCACTGACCCGCAGCAACGAATAATGGACTCATTACAAGCGCCTCTTGCTTCGCTTGCTTATTCGAACTCCATCTGGCGTGCCAAAGGCAAAGATCCTGGAATATCCTAACTAGATCTCTTGCACCTTCGGTCAGCGTATACTCTACCCTTGGAGGCACAGAGGCATGGATTTTCCTTGTAATCACTCCTTCCTGCTCCAGCTCGGAAAGTCTCTTTGATAGCATGGTGCCGCTGATGCCGGGCATTGCTCTCTTGAGCTCTGTAAACCTCATCGCCTGATTCGAATTCAATCTTGACAGAATATGCTGCGTCCACCTCCTCCCCAGGATCTCTGGCATGCTAACCTCATCGCAGAGCTGGAGAGGCGCCTCGAAGCCGGAATTGATGCGCGCTGTCATTTCGCTAGGTGAATGCTATTGGCGCCACATTCCTGCGCCATACCCTGTCTTCCAGGATCCATGTCCAGCCATGTCTACCTGTGTGCTGTCTAGCACGTTTCCGTTCCCGGCGTCCACAATCACTCTGTGCAGATTATTGGCACTGTCTATGCCGTGAACCACATACACGATGTAGCCATTCACTGGCGCTAGAGCCACGGAGAACACCTGACTTCCATCACCTATAGATCCCGCTGCCGCAGATTCTGCTTCGCTTACCGACACAGTTACCTTGGACTTTATTGCCTCAATTACTTCGGTCCGCACTGACTCGGTGGGAACAGAGCCCGTCCAGTTTGCTTCCGAGCCTTGGTATGCCATTCCGCCGAAATGGCCGTACGGCCCTCCACCGAAATAACCCGGAGGTCCGCCATGCATCCAGTATCCAGCACCGTAAGTATTGGCGCGCGCTTGTGCAAAGTTCGCCGCAGCAATAACCGCCGCTATCCCAGCAGCCGCTATGATGCCTATTGCGAGCGTCTTCTTGTTGACAAATCTTGTTGCCATGCCATGAACTTAGGCAGGAATTATTTTAACCGTTGTCTAACCATGACAGGTAACTTTGTTACCTGAACTTCCTGCCGCCAAACGTGATCTAATATATGACGAAGAAAATCGAGACGAGATGACTAGATGATTCTCATCGCCATTCCAGTCTTTACCCTCTTTACTATCCCAAGGGCAAGCACTGCCAGTCCATATGTAAAGCCGATGATTGGACCGGGTAGTGTCAGTATTGCAAAGTATCGCGTACCTATTGTTATGCCATCCACGACCATAAGAACGCCGGCAGCAATCAGTACGATTGATACTAAAAACGACGGCTTACTCCATGACAATGCAAATGCCACGGCTGAAACTATGAGGGAACTAAGCTGGAACGATAATCCTCTGATCATCGGACTAGAAATTGGCAGGAACCCGCCGGTCGTTCCTCCACCTTTGGATATCTCATCAACATGATAGACCGCAAAAATGACAAGACCAGCTACGGCCAATCCTTTTGCCAGCGCAATCTTTGAATCTGATGTGGCGGGATCGAGAGGCTGCATTGTTACAAACCACGCTGGGTGCTAGCCAACCGCCGTGTGCTCCACAAGATCAGCTTCCACGCTCCAAGTCGCGCATCATCTGGTCGAATTGTTCTTTTGTGATTTCTCCCTTGGCGTACCTCTCTTTTAGTATCGATTCTGCGTTGTGCTGATACCTGTAGGGATATCCTCCTCTCCAGGGCCAGAAAAACCATTTTGCTATCCAGAATATGATGAATATCAAGAAGATGGCGCCCAGCCAACCAAAATGGAACGGGAAGAATGGATAATAGAAGAGCCCTGACGGCCGAGGAACAAAGTATAGTGATAGTGCAATTGATACTCCTATTACGGCAATCAGCGCTACTATGCCCCCGCCCACAATTAGTCTAATACGATTTGATTCCTGGTCACTCATGATATATCCCCCAAAAAATTACCGTGGGGCCGCCATCACAGCCCTAGCCGTTCTCACGCTCTTTGCCACGCCCATCCCGATTATTGCCAGCCCGAAGATGACGCCTAGGATAGGTCCCGGGAATAGAATGACAGCAAAGTTTATGCTCGCCAGAGCTACCAGGCCCGGGATCATGTATATGATGCCTGCTGCAACCAGCAATCCTGCTACGAGATAAGACCTCTGCTTCCAAGAGACAGCAAATGCCGCCGCTGACAACGCTATTGAGGTTATGTTGAGCGCCGTCCCAAGAGCTAGGCCCAGCGCCGCTATTCCACCCACCAGATTGGGCAAGACCAAGGCAAGTGCTGCCGTCGACAGACCTACCGACAATACAAGTTTTGTATTTGCCATGGCGTAGTCTTTGACCCGATCTTTTTTAGATATTGTTCACCTTTGATAGGTAACTAAGTTACCCCACCCTTAATGTGGTTCTGCTGGCAAGCCATTTTAGGAAGGGTGCGTTATAATGTTGGTAACGGGTATGCTGCGTCTAGACGGTTACTGCTATTCATCGTTAATCAATCCTGTAGCTATCAAGCCTGAGAAATCTGGTTAAGTTGGTCCACGAATACCGCGATAGGGTCTATATCAGAAAGGACGTGATACTGAAGCTGTCAGAATACGGCGAACTCAACCAGAGCAAGTTGATGAGCTATTGCGGCCTGAACAACGTAAAGCACAAAGCGATCATTGACGACATGGTCGAGAAAGACCTCATAGTAAGGTTTGAGGAGCCGTGGGGCAATAAGATGATAATCAAGTACAAGGTTTCAGAGAAGGGAAGGGCGATATTCAGGGAGATATTAGAGCCGTATGAAATACTGTTCCCAAGGAGCGAAGGCGAAAAATCATGATAGCTACAGGTAACATAGTTACTACCTTTCTTATAATGAGCGGGAGGGAAGTTTAGCCAGTGACAAGCAAAGACGATAAACCTGTGGAAAACATCTTCAGGGCAATGGACGCGATAGTCTACCAGCTGAACATGACCAAAAAATTATTCATCCTAATGATAGTCTCTTTCGTTATCATCGTACCTGCAACCCACATCATCACCACTGCAGTGCTCGGAGAGACGTTCTTCGATGGCGAAGGGCCGCCGTTTGACAGGTCTGGTCCTCCAAACAATACTTCATTTAGAATCGTGCAGGGAGTTGTAGTTGGCACTGTCCTCGTGTGGATAGGGATAGGCATAAGGCAGTGGTTCTTGCTTTCAAAGTGGACGAAAAAGTACAAGCAGTTCAA
>CAZNOV010000032.1:0-9010 GCA_964574725.1 uncultured Nitrososphaera sp.
GATCCCCAGAATGGGCCTGCCCATTGCGAGAATTTCCTTGTCCGGTCTCGGCGCGTTCTTTGCGTAGACGCTCGCCGGTCCTCCTGAGAATATTATGCCCTTTGGGTCCATCTCCTTTATCACTTTGGCCGAAGTGTTGTACGGCAATAGCTCGCAATACACGTTGGCTTCGCGGATTCGCCGGCAGATCAGGTGGCTGTACTGGGAGCCAAAGTCCAGAACCAATATCTTGTCCATCAGTATCAGCTCGCGCTTTTTTCAAGCATTCTAGTAAATACCCAAGTACAGGTATTGAATATCTCCTGCAGGCGTTCCTTGTCGCGGTAGTTTTCGATCATGATGCGCCTGATGCTGCCGCCCTCTTCCTCAACCTTGTACCCGAGCGCATCCGATTCTCTGATAGAGCCCTGGGCGATCTTCTCGGCGTCCTTGTTCTTCATGCCATCAAGGATCCTGTTCAAGAAGAACGTGCGAAAAGGCGGCGTGTTCACATTGAGAACAATGCTATCCGCCGGCAAAATGATAATGCTATTCGGAGAAACCTCGGCGTTTGCCAGCACGAATTCGTCCTTGGCCCGCCTGAGCTGCCTTACGTCCCTGCTGTCCGCGGCCTTCAGGGTCGGAGCTTCCTGCTGCCGTCCTGGAGTATCCTGCCTGGCTGCGCTTTTGGTCTGCTGCAGCTGCGCCGTGGCTGTCGGGGAGCCTGCCCCTGCAAGAGTGGCAAGGCTTGCGGCAGCCCTAAAGCTTCCCTGCTTGAGCATTCCGTCAATTAGTGAAAGCGTCGCGCGCAGCTTCTCGATTTCTTCCTGCTTGTCTGAAACTTGCTTGACGAGCCACTCGCGCAATTCCGCCGCCCGCCTGACATCGTCCTCGGAATAGCCTGACATCGACAGAGCATGCTACTGCCTAGAAGATATAATAGCTTTGGCTTTACCCGTCAACGCTTTTTCTTGTTCAGTCGCATGAGAACAACGAACGCTGCGCCCCAGGAAACAAATGCGAGGACGGGCTGGCCAAAGAACCACGCGGCGCCGCCTGCTACTGCGAGCGCCATGCCAAGGATGCCTGTGCATTGCCTGCGCCCAAAACGCATGCCTACGGATATCGCGCGAGGCGCGCGAATCCTCTGATGGGCCTCTTCGCGCTGTCAGCAAGCTGCGAGCGGGACTGCTTTGCAAGCATTTCTAGCAGGCGCCTACCTGCCGCCATCTTTTGCTTCTTCAGTTCAGGATTCTTGGATTTCTTCGAGAACCTGCCTACAGTGTCAAAATCCATACCGACAAGGACGATTTTTTTAGCGCCGAATTCTTCAGCAAGAAAAACGCATCTATCTCCATCTGTAAAGCCACCAAAGTTGTGCACGTTTTCGACCGGCATAACCTGAGTGGTGGCAACGAGCTTCCTGAATTTGGGCACGAGCTTCTTGAGCGCCTTCATGTTGTCGCCATGGGCATGCACGACCATTATCGCCCCGGCCTTCTCCGCCTTTTGCAGAAATTTAGGGTTGCCGTCGAGGTCAGACACAACGATGTCGGGCTTGATCTTTTTCTGTATCAGGAGCTGTACGGCGCCATCGGCAGCAATCTTGACAAATTTCCTTTTCTTCTTGATGTAGGCGACTGCGCGCTCGTCATCAATGCCATGGCCGGCGCCGATAACAATTACGTTCTTGCCCTTGATCTTTTTCTGAAGCACTTTGGGATCGAGTGCCTTTTTCGATACCAAGTCGGACAGAACCCTTGCCGCTTCCTGATCTTTTTCTGTACTGTACCCGAATTCTGCACGGATTCCCTGGTAGTACGGGAACCACTCCGCGAACTTCACAAAAAGTGGAGCGGTGATGTTGCTATTAATATCTTCTGGCTACAAGTGATCACAGTGCCGGGATTCGCTTCTCTAGCAACTCGCCACTCAACCTTTAATTACGCAGCAAGTCATTTCCACTTACATGGCAAGCGTCCTGCCTCTCTGCATATCCACAGGGAGCTGCCTCTAGTTGAGACAGAAGGACAGCAAGTACGAGAACGTTGAACTTCCACACAGGGCTCTCCTCCTGACAGCAAGTGTCATCGTCAAGGCGTTTCTGATGGCAATAGTGGCAAGCCAGGTATTTTGCGGAGGCATAGAGCCGGGCATCCTGTTCTTTCAGTGCGGAAGCGGAGTGGCCTATGTGGCTGGCAGCGTTGCCGCCGTGGCGATAATGGGCGCGCTGTTTGGCTACTACATCGTCAGGCTCAGGGCATTTGAGCCCATTTTTGCAAGGATGATGAAGACAGACTTTATCATCACCGCGATGTACTTTGGAATTGCATTCTCTGCCGCTGACATGATAGCCGGCAAGGTAATGATCTGGCTGTTCGGGATATGGATTTTGGGGATGCTCCTGGCACCTTTCAACAGGGAGATGACGATATTGAAAAAAGTGACTGAATATGGATCGCTGGTTGCTCTGGGCGCGCTGCTCACCGCGCATTTCATCCCGGCTTTTCAGGAGTTTGGATCCTCGTACACGCTCGGCATGATGGTCAGTAGCGTGCTTAGTTTGTTTGGATCCGGCAGGGCTAAATAGCAAAACAAATCTTCACAGGATTCTTCGCACAACTCGACCTGCGATCACATGAGGATCTGTTAGTCATATAGTAGATATGACTTGAAGAGCTTACCCGTAGTACTCACCTCTATTGTTAAATATTCGCGACTTCATCACGTGTGCTTAATGAGAGAAAAGATTCTCATCCCGGGCCTTGTCGGAGCATCGCTTCTTGCAGCGATGACGATGGCTCCGCTGTTGGCATCTGCTGTCAGCAGCATAACGTCAGCAACGATCGAACCCGACAAGACAGGGCTAGAAGTGAACATCGGAACTGCAACACCTATAAACACGGTTGGAACCGACGGTGCATTTGGTTACGGAGTGCTGAACGCGGGCGACTCGATTATGGTGGCTACAACGCATAGTGGAGTTCTTGACAGCGAACTACAAATAAGCGACGCCGACCCTACGTGGCATAACCACTACGTTATGCTGAACACCGACCAGGGTACTGTTCCTGCAGAGTGTGCAGGTAATGCTGCTCTTGGCGGCGCCAGAGTAGAGGTTGCGGCGCTGACATTTGAATCTCCAGGAGAAGTCAAAATAGATGGAGCGAGCATAAAGATGGAGGATCTCCCAGGAGTATTCGCTGGAACCAATGCCTTAACGGGCGCAGGACAGACATTTAGCCCAGGAACGACCGCGGATACTGCTGTGTTATTCACCCTCAATCCCTTGTTTGATGGTGATGTCCTGACTAATGTCTGTGTGGAGAATATAACCCCGTTCGTAGCGGAAACTGATTAGCTGCGTCTCCTCTTCTTTATTCTCTCTATTTTTTCTATTCCAACATGATCTGCTGCGCCTAGGTTAACATTAATACGTGCAAACTTGATACTGAGCACGATTAGTTAGTAATTGGAGCCGAAGATCCGGTCTACGTCCTGGAATCCTGAAATAGAAAAGTCTATTCTGCTCAAGTGGGAAGAGCAGGATGTCTACCGATTTTCAATAGACAAGGACAGGCCGGCATTCGTTATTGACACGCCGCCGCCGTATCCTTCTGGGCGTCCCTGGCATATCGGCGCTGCCGCGCACTACGCCCAGATCGACATGATCGCCCGCACAGCTAGGATGGCCGGCAATAATGTTCTCTTTCCGATCGGGATCGACAGAAACGGGCTTCCCGTCGAAATCTACACAGAAAAAAAATACAAGGTGAGGATGCGCGAGATGGACAGGCAGAAGTTTCTCGACCTATGCAAGGTCGCCCTTGACGATCTGGAAGCCGAGATGATCCAGATCATGAAGAGCATGGGGCTCTCAGGCAATTTTCGCGAACATTACAAGACGGATTCCGACGAGTATCGCGCGCTTACCCAGAGCACCTTTATCGAGCTGTGGAACCGGGGGCTTGTCTACCTTGCAAACAGGCCAAACAACTACTGCCCTGACTGCGGGACGACTATTGCTGACGCCGAGATCATCTACGAAGATATACCGACAAAACTCATCCACATGAGGTTCAGGATCAAGGAAACTGGCGATAGCATCGTTATCGCATCGACAAGGCCTGAGCTCTTATTCGCGTGCCAGGCGGTAATCGTAAACCCAGACGACGATCGCTACAAGAGCGTGCAGGGCATGACCGCGGTCCTGCCTCTTTTCAACAGGGAGGTCCCTATCATGTACCACCATTCTGCAAAGCCAGAATTTGGCTCAGGCGCCGTCATGGTGTGCAGCTACGGCGACCAGAACGATGTGCAGGTTTTTCGCGAACTGGGCCTGAAAGAAATCGTGGCGCTTGATGAGAATGGCATGACGTCAAAAGCGGCAGGCGTTTACCAAGGACTCCGCGTAAAGCAGGCGCGCTCAAAGGTGGTAGAGGACCTTAAATCCTCCGGGCTGATGGAGAAGGAAGAAAGCATCATGCACAGGACTCCCCTCTGCGAGCGCAGCAGGACCCCCATAGAGATAATCCCGCTTCAGGACTATTATGTAAAGCAGCTGGACTTTGTGCCGCAGCTGCGCGAGCTCGCACTCAAGATAAAGTTTCATCCCGACATGCACCGGCAGATCCTGCTGAGCTGGCTTGACTCGGTCGCGATTGACTGGCCGGTCTCAAGGCGCAGGTTCTACGGCACCGAGATCCCTGTCTGGCACTGCAATTCGTGCAAGGCCCAGCGCGTACCTCCCCCGGGAAGTTACTACAGACCTTGGAAGGAAAAGCCCCCATTCGAGCGCTGCGAAAAATGCGGCGGCTCGGGCTTCACCGGTGAAGACAGGACCTTTGACACCTGGATGGACTCAAGCATCAGCCCGCTGTTCGTAACCGGATATGGCAGAAACAGGGAGATGTTTGATTACGCCTACCCCACAGCGATCAGGCCCCAGGCAAAGGATATCATTAGGACGTGGCTTCACTACACCATGCTTCGCAGCCTTCAGCTGACAGGCAAGATGCCGTGGCGCGACGCGTGGATAATGGGCTACGGCGTCGATGAAAAGGGAGAAAAGATGAGCAAGAGCAAGGGCAACGTGATGAATCCTTTCCCTATTATACAAAAGTATGGGGCGGACACTTTCCGGTACTGGTCTGCAAGCGAGGCCAACCTGGGCTACGACTTTCGCTGCTCCGAGCAGAGGATAGCAGGAGTGCAAAAGTTCCTCTCAAAGCTGTGGAACATCGGCAGGCTCCTGTCGTCGTTTGAAGTCATAGCCGACGTGCCTGCTCAGCTGGAAGCGTCTGACAGGTGGATCCTCGCCGAGCTCGCAAGACTGGAACAGGAGTGCAGGCGGGGCTATGAAGAGTACAACTTTTTTGTCCCTGCAAACGCCGTCAGGGACTTTACGTGGAACCTTTTTGCCCCGCACTATGTCGAAATGGTAAAGGGCCGCGCCTATTCTGCCGAACACGAGCCGGGGCGCAGATCTGCGATCTACACATTGCACAGGTGCCTTTCCACGATCCTTCTACTGATAGCGCCAATAACGCCATTCATTGCCGAAGAGCTGTGGACGAAAATCTACTCTGACAAGAGCATCCACCTGCAGACTATGTACAGAAACGAACCCGCGGACGCAAAGATGGCAGAATACACAAAGAAAATTACCGACTTCAACTCCCACGTCTGGAACAGGAAGAAAGAGACTGTGAAGGACGGCAAGCCGCTCTCGCTCAAGGACCCGATAAACGTCCCGGTGCCGGAAGAGCTTGCGCTCTTCAGGGAGGACCTGGCAGCGATGCATAACCTGACCTCGACATGAAGGCGGTTCCATTTTTCGAGCATGGGCCTGTCGGCGTACTGGAATACCGAGAGATTTACCCGGAGCCTGTTCCCGGCAAGGGCGAAGTAATCATTGACGTAAAGTACTGCGGAGTCAACCACCTTGATATCTGGACTCGGCAGGGCCTGATGCCCAAGAAGATAAGGCTGCCACACGTCTGCGGCTGCGACATCGTCGGCAATGTCAGGTCAGGATCGCAGCATTTCATTGCAGGCGACCGAGTGATGGTTTACCCGGGGGCCTATTGCGCAGCATGTAGATTCTGCAGGGCGGGCCGGCAGAACCTGTGCGCCAAGTTTGCGATCATAGGGGGAATGAGCAGTTACGACGGCGGATACGCCGAGCAGGTCTGCGTGCCAGAAAGAAACGTAATCGGGCTGCCGACCTCCATCGGTGACGAGGAGGCGGCCGCGCTTGCAGTTTCATACCTGACCTCGTGGAATATGCTCAGCACAGCAGGCGCCGGGAAGGGGAAAACGGTCCTGGTCTACGGCGCTGCCGGTGGCTTGGGAATGGCCACGGTCCAGCTCGCCAAGGCTCTTGGCGCCACTGTCATTACAACAGTATCGGGCAAATCAAAGCAGGACTTTGCCGGCCGGCTTGGAGCTGATCGTGTAATTGACAGGTCAAGCCAGAACGTCGCCGAGACGGTGGAGAAAATCACTGGTGGCATCGGAGTGGACATTGTTATTGACCACGTTGGAGCGTCAACGTGGAGTACAAGCATCGCCGTGCTAAAGCAGGGAGGAAGGATGGCTGTCTCCGGCATGACTTCGGGCAACGAGGCGACTGTGCCGGTGAGGACTTTCTACACCAAGCAAATTACGATGACCGGCGCTCTCCTAGGTACAAAGCCGCAGCTGGCTGAGCTGCTGGGCTTCGTTACCCGAAAAAAGATAAGGCCGGTGATAGACTCGATCCTTCCGCTTGAAAAGGCAGCCGAGGCTCACGCCAAGATGGAAGCGGGGCGACAGATGGGAAAGATACTGCTAAAGTGCTCCTAGGACTTGCCATTTATCATTTCAAGCGCGTCGTCGGCGATATCCATTGCCGTGTGCGATTCGATGTTTGGCTCGAGGGTGACCAGCAGTATCCTTTCATTCATGTAGAACGTCAGAACCGAAATCCTTTCCCGTTCGACATATGCAAACCTGGCCCTCCCCATTGAGCTGTCAAAGCGTTCTCGCATGGATTTTCGCAGAGCTGTCTGCGTCAGGAAGAGCTCTTCATCGGTCTCGCTGACTATCGAGTTGATGCCTTCGCGCATGCCGCCAGCTACGAGAACTCCCGCATCGTCGATAATGCCGGCGTACCTGATTCCGTCATTAAGAGCAAAGACTTGGTCGCAAAGTTTCTCAAAATCCATGCAGATTGTTACAAAAGCCCTCTTTATTGAATTTTTGTTGCTAACCCATAAAAGCAACGGGAGCGCTTTGAGCGCCATGAGCATTGAGCGAAGGAACCCCCGCAAGCGGGCTCACGCGCTGCACGACGCTACGGCAGGCAAGCTCGGCGAAGAGCCCAGGCCAGAGCCGTACCCTGAAAAAGACCCCCGCGCCGATGTGCGGAAAAGAAAAAGATTGAAAGAGTACTAGCGCCTTATGGATGCAAAGAACTGTTTATCTATCTCCCATCCTGAACGCCATACATGCCTGAAGTCAGCAGGACAGTGCATTTTCCGACAAGCGCGAGTGCCGAGATATCAGAGATAAAAGACGGCATATACCGGATCTCTGGTTTCGTCAAAGAGTACGGCATAACATTCAACCAGTTCCTTGTCGATGACGACAAGCCGATGCTGATACACACCGGACCCATCGGTATGTACGAAAAAGTGGAGCAGAAGGTAAGGGAGGTGATATCGCTGGACAAGCTTGCCTACGTCGCGTTTCTGCACTTTGAGAGCGACGAGTGGGGAGGCATGGAATTCCTGAAGGCACCGGGGGTCAGGCTTGTCTGCAGCGACCTGAGCTCAAAATTGAACCTCATGGGGTGGTACAACATCCCGGCCGACCACATCTCGTTCTGGGAGAATGAAACGCTCAACACCGGCAGGAAGACCTTCAGGTTCATAATGACACCTCACGTGCACCACTGGGACAGCATGATGATGTTCGAGGAGAGTACCGGGTCGCTATTTTCGTCAGATCTATTCATCCAGCCTGGACAGAACAAGCCGGTGGTTTCTGACGACCTGTCTGAGGGCATGATCCAGCTTTACCGGGGAATCGGAATCTTTGCGAGCGAGCAGCCTGTGAGAAGGCTACTGAAAAAGCTTGGCCGGCTAAAGCCGCAGATGATCTGTCCCATGCACGGATCCTGCTTTGACAGTTCGCTGTTTGGAGCATACTCGGATGCACTGGTGAAAAATGATTTTGCATTTTCAGACATGCTCCTTGGACAAAAGCTGGAAATCGGCTAGAGATGCTTGTGCGCAGTGTTTTCAATCCTTTCACAGCTGGTGCACGCCCAGGCTATGGATTCGCTGCAGACTGCGCAGTGCATGGTAGCGGTCATGAATCCACCGCACGCTCGGCAGGAAGTACTGTACATCAGGTGTTCCTAGCGGGGCCGCATGTTTGAAGTTTCTTGCAAAGTATTACTGCTAAATCCACAAGAATGCATGAAAATATTGACGTTACCTGCACTGTCGCAATTGAAGTGCAGCATTTCTTATCTGGACTGGCCATAATCTTATCGTATCTGGCAAGACCAGAAAAGCCACCGTATCCCCTAATTTTGGCCTGAAAGCCCGGGGAGGGCAAGTAAGGCTATTTTCAATTATCGCTGACGCGGATCTCAAGGATCGCAAGCTCTCTTCGGCGCAGAAAAATGCTGGTCATCCGGTATATGATGCCGTACTTTTTCTCAAGCAGCCTGTATGCGTTCTGTGCGTCTTGTTCGGATGCCAGCCTTGCCTCTGCCTTTATCCAGTCGCCCTTGGGTTTCCCCAGGCTGTAGCATGGCGCTATCTTGACTACAGGATTGTTGCGCACCCTCTTGTACTTGCCCGTGTCTTCCGATGTGCGCACATACAGCACGTCATTGTTTTCGACAAACCAGACAGGCGTCCTTACCGGCTCGCCGGTCTTCCTATAGCTCTCGATGCTCAGGTACTTTTCGCCTGCAAACTGCGCAAGCCGGTTGCTCACAGGTAACAGGCGTCGTTCACCGGATTAAAGCTTTGCA
>CAZNOV010000032.1:9110-12631 GCA_964574725.1 uncultured Nitrososphaera sp.
ATCAACAACAAGATATATGAACAAACCTGGGTTTGTACCGGCCATTGACGTACATCGGCCGAGTTCCGGTCGGAGGCAAGTCATCCGTGAAAATAATAGGAGTGATAAATGTCAGCCCCGAATCATTTTACAAAGGCTCGGTCAGGACAAGTGACGAAGAGATCGCGGCCGCTGCAAGACAGATGCAGCAGGATGGAGCGCACATCATCGACGTCGGTGCCATGTCGACGGCACCCTACCTCGACACCATGATTTCTGTTGAGGAAGAGATAAGGCGGCTAAAGAACGCCCTGGCGGTCGTAAGACAGAGCTGCGACCTTCCGGTTTCGGCTGATACACCCCGCGCTCCTGTTGCCGAGGCAGCCGCCGCGGCCGGTGCAGACGCGATAAATGATGTCACCGGCCTAAAGCACGACAGCGGGATGGCATCAGTGATCGCTAAAGCAGACATTGCGGCAATAATCGGCGCTTTCAGCAGCTCGATTTCCACGGGGAGGATTGTGGGAACTCTAAAAGCACTGAGGGAGAGCGTTTCAATAGCAAAAAAGTCAGGCATCAAGGACAGCAGCGTCATTGTCGATCCGTCGATAGGCTTCTTTAGGGAGGAGGGCAAAGGCCCCTTCTTTACTAGGATTACCGACATGCCATGGTATTTGCGGGATATTGAAGTGCTTTCAAGCCTGAAAAAACTTGAAGCGCTGAGAAAGCCCCTGTGCATTTCTGTGTCAAGAAAGTCATTCATCGGCCACCTGCTAAACATTCCGGCCGTAGAAGATAGGCTGGCGCCCTCTGTGGTCTGCGAAGCTATAGCCGCTATTAACGGCGCTAGCCTGATCAGGACGCATAATGTCAGAGAGACTGTTAGGGCGATGACGATGCTGCATCTTCTCGTGCACTAGTATAGCAAACGCTTATAACACAACAGACGGACTAGATATCAAGGGAATAGTTGGACATTAGAGAAGGTCTGACATTTGACGATGTGCTTCTCGTCCCAAAGCGTTCACCCGTTGTTTCCAGATCCCAGGTTGATCTGCGCACTAGGCTTTCGCGCAACATTACTTTGAACATCCCGATCATCAGCGCAAACATGGACACGGTGACAGAGTCCGGCATGGCCGGCGCGCTTGCAAGGGAAGGCGGAATCGGGATAGTCCACCGGTTCATGAGCATAGAGCACCAGGTCGACGAAATTCTCAAGGTCAAGCGGTCCGAGTCAGTCGTCATAGAGCAGCCGTACACAGTAAAGCCCGACATAACCGTCAGGGAGGCAAAAAACGCGATGGCTGAATACGGAGTGTCCGGCCTGCTCGTGGAGGAAGGCGGCAAGCTCGCCGGAATAATTACAAGGCGTGACATTACGTTTGAAAAGGACAGCAAGCGCAAGGTCTCCGAAGTGATGACCCGCGACGTCATAACCGCAAAGGCAGGCACAACGATAGAGCAGGCCAAGGAAATTCTTCACAACGAGCGGATAGAAAAGCTCCCACTAGTCGACGACAAGAAAAGGATTGCCGGGCTTATCACCAGCAAGGACATACTGAAGATGGAGGAGTACCCACACGCATCAAAGGACAAGAAGGGGAGGCTGCTGGTGGGCGCGGCGGTTGGAGTCAAAGGCGACTACCTTGAACGCGCTGAGGCGCTGCTCGAAGCCGGCGCCGACGTGCTCGTCGTTGACATAGCGCACGGCCACAGCGACAACGCCATCAATACTGTCCACATGATAAAGAAGGCGTTTCCAAACTGCGAACTCGTCGCAGGCAACGTTGCCACAGGGGAGGGCGCCAGCGACCTCATCAAGGCCGGAGTTGACGCCGTCAAGGTAGGCGTCGGCTCGGGCTCGATCTGCATCACTAGAGTCGTCACTGGATCGGGAGTCCCGCAGCTGACCGCGGTCCTTGACAGCGTCAAGGTTGCGCACGACAGCGGCATACCGATAATTTCTGACGGCGGGGTCAGGAATTCAGGCGACATGACCAAGGCACTGGCGGCAGGCGCATCCTCGGTTATGATCGGCAGCCTCTTCGGGGGCACCGACGAAAGCCCGGGCAAGACGCTTGTCAAGAACGGCAAGAAATTCAAGATGTACCGCGGCATGGCCTCGTTCTACGCTTCGCTCGGCAGAAAATACCGCGAGGATGGCCCGGAGGTAATGGACTCGGACGACCTGAACGACTATGTCCCAGAAGGGGTCGAGGCGATGGTGCCGTACAAGGGCAGCGTCGTAGAAATAGTTAGGCAGCTCACCGGCGGCCTGCGCTCGGGGTTGAGCTACTGCGGGGCAAAGACGATCCCGGAGATGCAGCGCAAGGCAGAGTTTGTCAAGATGACTCCTGCGGGCTTTGTCGAGAGCCACCCACACGACGTGGATGTCATGTAGGGTTAAACTGTGATTTTATTGCATAACAAGCATAAGAAAAAGACAGTTTACCAATAAATCTTAAGTATTGCGGGGACGTAGCGAGCGGGAAGGACATCTTGCTTTGCCCTTGTTAACAACAAGAGATGGCACGCAGATATACTACAAGGACTGGGGCAGAGGACCGCCAGTAGTATTCAGCCACGGCTGGCCGCTCACCGCAGATGCTTTTGAAGATCAAATGTACTATCTTGCCTCCAATGGCTATCGCTGCATCGCGTACGATCGCCGTGGTCATGGTCGTTCGAGTCAACCCTGGAATGGAAACGACATGGACACTTATGCCGACGATCTAGCACAACTCGTAGAGATGCTTGATTTGAAAGACGCGACACTTGTAGGACACTCTACGGGAGGCGGCGAAGTAACAAGGTACATCGGCCTTCACGGAAGCAAACGTGTGGCCAAAGCCGTGCTGATTGGCGCGGTGCCGCCGTTAATGGTCAAAACGCCCAATAATCCTGGAGGCTTGCCGATAGAGACATTCGACCAGATTCGTGCGAATGTCATTTCTGACCGTTCACAATTCTTCAAGGACCTTACGATGCCCTTCTACGGGTATAATCGTCCAAGCGCAAAAATCTCGGAGGGAGTCCGCGAGTCGTTCTGGCTTCAAGGAATGATGGCTGGCTTTCCAGCAGCGTACTTTTGTATTAAGGCGTTCTCTGAGACAGACTTCACCGAGGATCTGAGGAAGATCGATATCCCCACACTGATTCTGCACGGCGATGACGACCAGATTGTGCCGATTGCCAATTCGGCCCCGCTCTCTGCCAACCTCGTCAAGAACGCGACGTTGAAAGTCTACAAAGGCGCACCACACGGTCTTTGCACAACGCACAAGCAAATGGTCAACGAGGACCTAATCTCCTTCTTGAAGGCCTAGAGCGCCGCAGAAGCCCTGAAGTAGATCGGTCTCAGTTATCCATACAATCTTTGTCATTTTCCAGCCATTAATGGTCGCCATATGAGCGGGAAAAAATTACTTGTAGTATTTCTCGATTGAAGTAACATAGTAGTCGCCAGCGACCGTGAGGGCGCCGCTCTGCTTTACCAAGACGTTGCCCTCGGCGAAGTTGAACCCGCCGAACGCCCAGTA
>CAZNOV010000033.1:0-12421 GCA_964574725.1 uncultured Nitrososphaera sp.
ACAGATGGCAGGACAATTCTAGCCTTCCTTCGACTGCGAAGAACCGCCAGCTCTCACCGTGGCGAGCTTGCTGGCAGTGCCATAGTCCGCGAGCTGCACGTATATGGTCAGTCGGTGGACGTCGGAATGGACGGAGCCGCTGATAGCTACCAGCACAGGGGATACGGCGGCACGCTGTTCAGAGAGGCCGAAAGGATAGCAGAGTCTGAAATGGGCGTTAACAAGATCGCGGTGATTTCCGCTGTTGGGACTAGGCAGTATTACCGGAGGATGGGTTACCGGCGCGACGGCCCCTACATGTCCAAGGTGTTCTAGATGGAAGAAGGACACACGGTGATTGGCAGGGGCACGTGGATTGACAAAGTCGCTGACACGCTGATAAAAAGAGAAAAAAAGCTGGGAAGAAGTCTGGGCCTCATAAGGGTCGAAAGCGGCCTCGGAGCTTCCGGCATACCCCACATCGGAAGCATGGGCGACGCGGTTCGAGCCTACGGAATTTCGCTAGCCCTGCAGAATTTTGGATTCAAGTCCGAGCTGATTGCCTATTCAGACGATATGGACGGCCTTCGCAGGATACCCGTAGGGCTACCAGAATGGCTCAACGATCACATCGCCAAGCCCGTTTCAAACATCCCCGATCCATTCGGCGACTGCCATTCCTCCTACGGCGCGCACATGAGCAGCCTTCTCCTGGACGGCCTAGATAGGGTGGGCGTCAAGTACAGGTTTCAGAGCGGACGTCAGGCCTACGAGCAGGGGATTCTTGTCGAGCAGATTGACAAGATCCTTCAGAACCGCGAACGGCTGGGGCACAAGATCGCGCAATTCGTCGGCCAGGACAAGTACAACGAAGTGCTGCCTTACTTCCCTGTGTGTGAAAACTGCGGCAGACTGTACACTGCAATTGCTCAAGATTACATGCCTGATGAGAAAAGTGTCTCCTATTCCTGCACCGGAGGTTTGGTAGGCAAAATTGACGTCAGAGGCTGTGGGCACAGAGGAGAGGCGAAAATCGAAAAGGGCCAGGGAAAACTTGCCTGGAAGGTCGAATTCGCGGCCAGGTGGCAGGCACTCGATATCAGGTTTGAAGCCTATGGGAAGGACATAATGGATTCTGTAAAAGTAAATGACTGGGTGTCGGACGAAATCCTCAGCTACTCGCACCCTCTTCACGTGAAATACGAAATGTTCCTTGACAAGTCGGGAAAAAAGATAAGCAAGTCTGCCGGGAACGTTCTGACCCCACAGATGTGGTTCCGTTATGGCTCTCCGGAATCGATAATGCTTCTGCTGTACAAGCGAATTACCGGGACCAGGCACGTCGGGCTGGACGATGTGCCCGTGCTGATGAAGGAATACGATGACCTCGAGGACGTATATTTTGGAAAAGCGGAGGAAGAAAACCCTGCCAAGTTGACCAAGGAACGAGGGCTCTACGAATACATTCACAGGCTGGAGCCTCCAGAGCATCCAAGCCCGCACGTGCCGTACCAGCTCGTATCGCAGCAGGCCGCTCTATTCCCCATTGGAGAAGATAGGTACGACAAGATCTTCTCCCGGCTTGAAAAGTACGGCATCGTCAAAGAAAAGTCCGAGAGCGTGATGAAAAAGATCATGCTGGCTTCCAACTGGGCCGACGACAACACCGGACGCCAGGCTGAAAGATATGAAGTGCGGCTTTCGGACAGTCAGAAAGAGGCCGTGAGCGGGCTAGTGGAGGCGATCAAGCCGTTTGCGGGCATGGCCGACTCCCAGGATAACGCCAAGAGCCTCCAGTCGAAAGTCTTCGAGGTTGCGAGGCAGAACAATATCGAGCCGAGGGAGTTCTTTGCTCTCCTCTACAAAATGTTTCTCAATGCCGAAAGGGGGCCGAGGATCGGTAACTACTTTCTGGACTTGGGGATAGACCGTGTGACGGCAGTGCTCGGCGCATACCTCCGATGACAATCCCTATATATATCAAACCCGACCAAAAATTATTAACATGAAGCGCAAGTTCGCAGAGAAGCGCCCTATGATCATCGTCCAGGGCACGTGTATCGACTTCAACAAGGAGCGGCCCAAGATAATGGAATTCATCGGCACGCTCGAGTGGGGGGTGCACTCCAAGAGCCGCTGCGAATGCTCCTCCGACCGCAAGGCCCTTGGTTGGGAGTTCTTCCGGATCTACTTTGACCCAGAGTTTGTTGAAAAGCTTTTGGACGTTCACCCCGAAATTCAAAAGGAGGAGGGCAATGACATAGAGCAGCGCTTTGTACTGTGGCTCAGCAGGAAGATGAAGAAGTCCAAGATGGAGTATTATCTGAAACTTAGCGACGTGCCGCGCGAGGAGGTAAAGGGCTTTCGCTTGAATCCGGATGCCTATCGGGACGACAACGAGCTGGAAAAGCTGCGCTGAAATTTATTACCGCCCGCCGACAGAGTAGAGTCGTGGAGAAAGCTGTGACAGTTACTGATCTTGGTTGCACGGTGGCCGGGCCGCCTGGGGCTATGCGACGGTGAAGGTAATTATCTTCTCGCACGAGTCGGACCTTGATGGACTTTACTCTGCCGCGATCGGACTTGTGCGGTACCCGCAGGCAATGACTGTTTTTCTGGGGTACGGAGTGGAGAGCTTTGGCAAGATGAGCAGCTTTATCAATTCGATGCAATACTCCGCGGAGCGAGGCCAGATAATCGTGGCAGACTTGGGCCTTAATGACGATCTCGTAAGTATTTGCACACGGACCTTTTCAGATGCAGTCAGGAACGGCTGGAAGATAACGTGGGTCGATCATCATCCATGGTCCCAGCGGGCGATTGACGCCCTGGTGCCCCTAGCAGAACTGGTTCTGGATACCACGGGCAAAAAGTGTGCTTCCGACCTGATGTACGAAATGCTTGTTCCAGGAAACGAACTTGCGGAAAAGCTCGCAGGAATGGCTCACACGATGGACTTTTTCACCAAAGACCAGTACCTGACACCGATATCCGAGCTCATTAGATACTACCAGACTTTTCCTGATTTTTACGATAGGCTGTCAGAACTAGCGCGCAAGTCAGCTAGAGGTATTCTCTGGGACATCGAAATGCAGAGTGATTACGAGGAATATTCTGTCTTGCGTGACGAGGCGAAAGAGCGCGTCTTTGCGACCGCGCAGGTCCGTCAGGTAGGACAACTGAAGGTTGCGTTTGTGCAATCATCGCCTTACCTGCAGAGCAGCCTGTTCTCCGAAGATGTGTTTGCAAGAACAGGAGCCGACCTTGTAATGTTTTACAGCAGGAAAGGTAAGGTTAGCATCAGGCGAAACAGTGGAGCAATTTCATGCCGCGATGTCGCGTCAAATCTTCCCGAGGGAGGCGGACACGATTACGCAGCCGGCGCATTGTTTAGGAGTGACCCAACCGACACGGCCTCGGTAATTGCCGAGCTCGAAGACGCCGTGGCCAAGACCTTAAGTGTTGCAAAGGTGTGACCGCCTTGCTCGGCTTTACTGTCAAATACTTTAAAAGAATATTCATTGGATACTGGGTGGGTAAAACATGAGTCGAATGAAGGGAAAGGTTGCTCTGGTAACGGGTGCCGGCGGTGGCGTTGGCAAGGCCATATCAAAAAGGCTTGCAGCCGAAGGATGTAGAGTAGTGCTCGTTGGCAGGAGCAGGGACAAGCTCACAAAGGTCGCTCTTGAAATAGGCGACAAGAAGAACGTCCTGACAGTAGCGACCGATATCACTAAAGAAGCAGAAGTACTGAGCGCCATGGAGCAGGCATTATCATCC
This sequence comes from uncultured Nitrososphaera sp., assembly GCA_964574725.1. Lineage (GTDB taxonomy): Archaea > Thermoproteota > Nitrososphaeria > Nitrososphaerales > Nitrososphaeraceae > Nitrososphaera. Next base: position 3,760 of record CAZNOV010000033.1, read on the forward strand.
TTCGACAGGGTTGATATTCTGGTCAACAACGCCGGGACGATCACAGATCCCGCGCTGTTCCACGAGACCTCTGACGAGCAGTGGACCGAGCTTATCGATACGAACCTTGTCGGCACGTTCCGGATGACAAAGGCCGTCATCCCCGTAATGATCAAGAACGGCGGAGGAAGTATTGTGAACATCTCCTCTGTCCTGGGGATACGGTCGATACCAAAGGTGCCTCTGACTGTCTACGGCGTGACAAAAGCTGGCGTCATAATGTTCACAAGAAGTATCGCGGTCGAATACGGCCAGTATGGTGTGCGCTCCAATTGCGTCTGCCCCTCCACCATAAGGAGCTCTATCATAGAGCCTTACCTGCAGGACGAAAACGCAAAGAAGGTGCTGGAATCGACGTTCCCGCTCCGCAGGATAGGTGAACCCGAGGATATCGCCGGCGCCGTTGTGTACCTGTCCTCCGACGACGCGCGCTGGGTAACCGGATGCATTATCACGGTTGACGGCGGAGTGTCAGCAAAACAATAGCCTGAACGGGCCGAGGTTCGATCGGGTATGAATGCTGCCCGCATCATAGTGCTCATGCAACAGCGGGCAACTAGCCATCGAAGAAAGAGTTATAATCTTGCCCCAGCCGCATTAACCGCATGAAAGAACGAACAATGCCCGTGTGCCTTACACCGGAGCAGTTGCGATCGATCGAAGAGTATGCAAGAAAGAAAGGCATGGTCAGTGTGAGCCAAGCTATCGAAGACCTAGCAGAGTAGATAATTAGATTGCCGACTCGCCGCGCTGCTTTGAGCCAATGTCCAGCACGTCGTCGACGTCTGATATGAATATCTTCCCTTCCCCAGCAAGACCTGAGCTGGTGCTTTCGAGGATTTTGTCGACCACCTTGGTCACCATCGCATCCTTTGCCACGATCACAATTGTTGCATTGACGTTGAATTCTGGCCTGTAGGTGCCCGTGCCCCTTCCAGAATGCATCTCAGGGCGCGGGATCTGACCCTGCCCTTTCGAGTCATAGTACGTAATGCCGCCCAAGTTCAGCTCTTTTAGTGCAGAAAACGTCCTATCCAGCCTAGCCGAAGGGACAACCGCCTCGATTTTCTTCATGATACGAACCTTATCAGCTATGTATTCCCTTTATTAAAATATTTTGTATTGTATACGATATCCTTTTTGGCGTCGGCGGTTATGTGAAAAATTGAAGCAAAGAAGCGAGAAGCGCTGACTTTCACATGATCGAAGCGGCTGCCTGGCTGGTGGAGATGCCGATCGCGGCATGGTCCATCGAAATACGTTTTTGTACCTGTACTCGTAACTAATCATGAGAGCTTGTATAATATTTTTCGCAAGAATGCTTCGTACTGTACTGTTTGCAACAGAGAGCTTCACCGGCACAAGTACCGTCCTGCCAAGGAATGGAATATCGAAGGATGGCTCTGTGCCGATTGTCACTTAGACAAGACCAAGGATTTCATCTTGAGCCAGCAGCAGGCCAGTGAAGCTCCAGTCACCTGTGCTATCTGCGGAAAAGTACTTGCATCAGAAGAGATGAATAAGCCAAAGTGGCAGTGGGGACTGGATTCAGACCGCTCCGTCTGCAAAACATGCTATCAGAAGAGGGACGAAGAGCACAACAAGCGAATGAATTTTTGCGCGTTGTGCAAAGGCAGGCTTGGCATGTTCTTTTATCATCCCAAACCGGACTGGAAAATAGATGGCAACCTTTGCAGAAAGTGCTGGGACGGGCGGAATAGAAGGTGATGGTAAAAATTGTTCAGGAGGCATGAATGCAAAGAATGTGGGAGGAGATTCCACAAGATGGAAGAACTCATGCAGCATCAACAGGTCACGCACGAGCAGCGCCTGTACGAGTGCAGCGAGTGCAAGGTTGGGTTTGAAGGCATGGAACAAATGCGCAACCATGCCAGAAAGTTTCATTCGTACAACAAGATGAAAGGAGAAAAAAATGACTAGATTGCCTTAAGCTGCTTTACGATTGGCGGCCTTGCCTTCCGGAAGACTCTGAACCCACAGATGCACTTTATCTCCGGCAATTTCGACAGTTCCTCAACTGTGACCGGGGTTCCGCAGCGCATGCATTCGTAGGAAACGGCACTGCCCGAGTCTTGGCTTGCCATCAATTGCCATGAATCGGCTGCCCTCATTTTAAGCTATAGTGGGGTGCCGCTGCTGCAGCTTTTTGTTTTGTTTGATTGCTGATTGAGCTGCTGAGAGGATTGCTATTGGTATCCTGTGAGACGATGCACTGACATAGTCTAGCCCGATGCTGCTAAAGAATTCTATCGAGTGTGGATCCCCTCCGTGTTCGCCGCAGATTCCTATCTCGATATCTTTCTTTACGCTGCGCGCCAGATCGATCGCCATGGTCATGAGCCTGCCTACCCCTTTCGTATCTACAGTCTGGAATGGGTTCACCTGGACCAGCTGCCTTTCAAGGTACAGCGGCAGGAACCTGCCCTCGGCATCCTCCCTGCTAAAGCTGAAAGTGCCCTGGGTAAGGTCATTGGTACCAAAGCTGAGAAAATCGACCATGTGTGCGATCTCGTCTGCTATTAGGCATGATCGCACGACCTCGATCATGCTCCCAAACTTTATTCTCAGCTTCACCTTATGCTTGTGCTCCACATCCCTCTTGATCGACTCAAAGATCTGTCGAATTGCTTTAAGTTCTTCTGCAAGGCCAACCTGCGGCACCATGATTTGCGGTTCGACAGTGATGCCCTCCTTTGCAAGCTCGGCTGCGGCCGTGCATATTACTCTAATCTGCGTTTCATAAATGTCGGGGAACGAGATCCCCATCCTGACTCCCCGGTGGCCGAGCATCGGATTTACTTCTGACAGCTCGTGCACGCGCTTCAGAATCTTTTCCAAGTGCGTCACCTCTGACTTCTTTCCTCCTGCCGACTTGAGCTCAAAGAGCCGCTGCATCATGTCTTCCTCGTTTGGGAGGAATTCATGCAGGGGAGGGTCGAGCAGCCTTATAGTCACAGGCAGACCACGCATTTCCTTCAATATTGCCTTGAAGTCTGATCTCTGGGAAGGCTCCATGTTTGCAAGCTCTTTCCGTCTGTCCTCCTCGTTTTCTGCCATCACCATCTTCACGAACTGCATTATCCGGTCATGCTGATTGAACATCCTCTCGGTCCTGCAGAGTCCTATGCCCTCGGCGCCGTACTTGCGCGCGAGCGCCGCGCTTTCCTTCGTATCCGCGTTGGCCCTTATCTTGATGCCCTTCATTTCCGAGGACCACTGCAGAATCTCTTTGAACTCGTTAGAAATCTCAGGCTCAATCGTCTGGACTTCTCCGGAGAAGACCCTGCCAGTCGATCCGTCAATGGTAAGCTTTTGACCTTCACTAACAACCTTCTTCCCGTCAACGCTAAAGCTCCTGTCATCTAGGTCAATCTCGATCTGCGAGCAGCCCACTACGCAGGGTCTTCCCATCCCGCGTGCAACGACTGCAGCATGTGACGTTTTTCCGCCCCTGCTTGTGAGAATGCCCGCTGAATGGAAGAACGCTGGAACATCATCGGGTTTGGTCTCCTCCCTTACGAGGATCACCTTCTGGCCTTTCTTGCCGAGGGACTCGGCGGCTGCAACGTCAAAGACTGCGATTCCAGTGGCAGCTCCGGGCGATGCGCCAATCCCTGTGGCGGCAGGCCTCTGCCGGGAATGTGGATCTATTCTTCGGTAGAGAACCCGCTCCAAACCTTCCGGGTCAATTCGTTCAAGGGCGACCGTCTTGCTGATAAGACCTTCATGGTACATGTCAACAGAAGTCTTGACTTCAGCAACTGCATTCATCTTCGCACCCCTTGTCTGCAGGATGTAGAGATTGCTCTTTTCTACCGTAAACTCGACGTCCTGGGGCTCGCTAAAATGGATCTCCAGCTTTTCGCAAACCTGCTTTAGCTGTCTGTAGACTTCGGGCATTTCGCTAGCAAGCGCGTCGATGTGATGAGGGGTGGCCTTGCCTGATACGACATCTTCTCCCTGAGCATTAGTGAGATAGTCGCCGTAAAGCCGCTTTTCGCCGGTCTCCGGGTCGCGGGTGAAAACGACGCCTGTGCAGCTGTCCTCGCCCATGTTGCCAAAGACCATTGCAACGACTGTAACCGCGGTTCCATTGGCCTTATCGGGAGTGATGCCATACTGCCTGCGGTATTCCACGGCCCGCTTGCCCATCCACGATCTGAAAACGGCATCGATCGCAAGTTCTAGCTGCTTGTACGGATCATCGGGAAATTTTCTCCCGGTGGCCTCGCAGAGTGACCTGAACGATTTCGCAATGCCGCGAAGGACCTTTGCATTTGACAGATCCTTTCGTGCAGCTATGCTGTCAAACTTGTTGTCGTCGATGCCGAGCACTATCTTGCCAAACATCTGAATGAAGCGCCTGTAAGCGTCCCAGGCGAACCGACTGTCGCCGCTGCGCTTCGCAAGACCTTCGACGGTCTCCTCGTTCAGCCCAAGGTTCAGGATGGTATCAAGCATCCCCGGCATCGATACCGCGGCTCCGGAGCGAACAGAGACCAGAAGTGGATTTGAAGCATCACCTAGTTTCTTCCCGGTAAGCTCTTCAAGGCGATCTATTGACCTACGAACCTCGTCCATCAGGCCGTCAGGCAGGCGTTTGCCAGCTTCGTAGAATTTTTCGCAGATCTCTGTCGTAATTGTAAAGCCGGGAGGGATCGGGAGCCCCAGCCTGGTCATCTCGGCAAGCCCAGACCCCTTGCCTCCAAGCAGTGATCTATCTATGGCTTCAGCCTCATCTAGAAAATATATGGGCTTGGGAGCCACTGGCAGCCTGCCAGATATCTCTTCGTCTGACATTGCCTGACTATAAGCAGCCTTTCTCATGGTTTAAAATGTTGTGCGCGCCACCGATAGTTTGAAATCATTGCGGATCTTGGTAGAATGGGGGCGCGTCTATTGGTCGAGTTAGGTGACTACCTTGTCGGCTGACGCCGCCCTGCCGGTCCCGCTGCTCATACAGGCCTTGGACCTTTTCGGAACCATGGCGTTTGCGGTCACCGGCGCGTTCAAGGCTGTAGAGCACAAGTCAGACATCGTGGGGCTCGTAATTCTTGCAACAATAACGGGCGTCGCGGGAGGCGTTCTCCGGGACCTTGTTTTTGGTCAGATACCGCCGCTCGCGGTGACCAATCCGTACTACCTCATAATAACGACAGCCACGGGAATCGCGATCTTCTTTCTATACCGGGCATTGAAAAAACACTGGAACCTTTTTCTCAAGTTTGACGCGATAGGCCTAGGAGTTTTCACGGTAATTGGCGCGACGATCGCCTACCATTTGCTTGGCCTGAATTTCCTTGCAATGGCATTTGCGGGCCTGCTGACCGCTGTTGGTGGCGGCATACTGCGCGACGTCTTTGTGAACGAAGTGCCCATAGTATTTGTCAAAGAGCTTTATGCGTCTGCGAGTTTCGTAGGTGTCGTGATATTCTTTGGGTTACTTGCTGGTGGCATAGACTTGAACGTGGCGGCAATCCCAAGCATTGTTGTCGTAACTGGATTGAGGCTTCTGGCAATGAGATACAACTGGAATTTGCCGCGACCAAAGATATGAATTGGATTTTGCAGGCCGGTGATGAGCACTATTTCATCCCGAACGCCAGCTCTGCGATCTTTTCACTCCATGAATCTGCCTTTACGATTCCGCTCGCCACGAGTACTCCCTTTGAGCCAAGCTTCATCGCAGCCTTGACATCCCCCTTGTCCGTGATGCCGGCCCCACAAATAACTTTGGAACGCGGGCCAGCGGCGGCTATAGATCTTGTGATCACCGCGGGATTTTCTTTCGAAACCGCCCTGCCGCTGCCGATTAGTTCCGGAGGCTCGATTGCAATAAAATCTGGCGAAAAAATCGACACCTCCATTACCTCGTGCGGGGTGCGCGCGCAGACGATGGACGTCATTTTTAATCTGCGCATTCTTTCAATGACCGACGCAATAGCCTTCATCTCTATCCTGTGCTCGCTGTGGTTGACAAGTGAGCCGACGGCGCCATAAGATTTGGCCACTTCTGGAACAAAGTAGCCGGTGGTTGCGCCATCGCTTTCACTGTCCGTGTGCTGGCAGATTACTGGTATCCTCACGCTCTTGGTGATCATCGCCAGCGCCGGCTGAGGCGGTGCGAGTACTATCTCAACTTTCAGCCTTTTTGCGACTTTTTCGGCCGCCTTGGCAAGCTTTACAGTGTCGGCCCCAGACGCCTCTTCGTAATTCTTGAAATTGATGATCAGCGGCCGCTTCAACGCTTGCTGCCAGCTTTGGGATTGGACGCCGAATTCTTTTTGCCGGTCAGTATTTCGTCAATATCCTTGAATTTTGATGCGAGCTTTGACATGCGCGCTTCATACCCCTTGTTGTATTCGAGCTCTTCTGGCACGAGCGTTGCAGGATGAATGAACCCCTGGTTGCGCATGACCATCGCGCGCTCCGAGGCCCTCGCGCGCTGAAGGTTCCAGTCGTCCGTTCCGAACCCATCGTGTGGCCCGGTAAGCTTGCCATTGTGCATGCTGAACACCAGACACGAGACTATGGGGATAGAATAGTTCAGTGAAGCGGCTGAATTCAATCTTACCGGCATCAATGGCATGTGGTGACTCCCTCTGGTGTTGCCTGCGACGAAATGCGGATCATTGAAAGCGCTTCCCGCCTCTTCTGTCGCGGGAAAGTTCTTTTGTGTTCTTACTATCGCGATCGGGTCGTCCTTGCCGACATATGTGCCGGCTATGTTATGCAGCCTGTCAGTTGAAGCGGAGACGATTTGTTCAGAGCCATCTGATGACATTACAGAGTGAACGACATACCTGCCGGGATACATGAGTGCGGCCTCCAGCTCTGTCTTGTCCTGCCACATCTTTAGCTCGGCGAGCTTGCCGGTCATCACGTCCATTATCCTGAATATCACGCCCTCGGCCAGCCGCTCGTTTATGAGAATACCGGTGTTGCTCCGCGCGTCGACAAACATTCGCCACATCGGGAAATTGAACGCGCCCGGCTCGGTCTTGTCCGCGGCAAAGATGCAAAACACTTCGCTTGGCCGCTCTTCCATTTCGATTTCGGCGACTCCTGGGCCCATTCCTCTCACGTTCCCGGAGAACGAGTCCTTGAGCAGATCCTGACCGGCACCGTACAGTCCCTGCTCCTTCGCAGTCTTGGTGCCTTCCGTAAACGCGTCCCACGCGAGCTTGTGAATCTTCTCGTTATCCGCCCCTTGTGTATGTGACATTATTATGTGGATGTCATCGCCGGTGTATCCGATGTAGTAATCGACGAGAAGCCCCTTCGCACTCTTTGCGACAAAATTTCTTACGGTGCCGACGAGTTCATCGCTTGGTCGCGTGTGGCCTCCGATGCCGCCGATGTCGGCTTTGATGGCGCTCAATGTAATTCGCATGCTTGAACAAGCTCATGATTTTTCGGTTTAAAACTTTTCCGATGTCCTGTCACTTGCGACCAGGACGCAAGATCATTTGAGAGGATGCAAAATCATTTCAAAGTCACAGATTTTTCAACAAACACGGGCGAAATACACATAAAGCCCATGACTTGCTGTTGCTCTTATGAGCGCAAGTAAGAAGCCACATCTGAACTTGGTGGTTGTCGGTCACGTCGATAATGGCAAGTCTACCACCGTTGGTCATTTGCTGGTTGACATTGGTGCAATTGACCAGAGGACCATTGACGCGTATGCAAAGGAATCAGAAGCCACGGGTAAGGGCGACACTTTCAAGTACGCTTGGGTGCTCGACAGCATCAAGGATGAGCGCGAGAGAGGTATCACTATTGATCTTGCATTCCAAAAGTTTGAAACGGCGAAGTATTTCTTCACGCTGATCGACGCCCCGGGACACCGGGACTTTATCAAGAACATGATCACAGGAGCATCCGAGGCTGATGCGGCAATCCTTGTCATTTCTGTCAAGCCCGGAGAGATGGAGGCGGCCATCGAGCCCGGAGGACAGGGAAGAGAGCACGCATTTCTTGCAAGGACGCTTGGTGTGAACCAGCTCTTAGTTGCACTCAACAAGATGGACGATGCCGGCTACCAGGAAGCTCGCTACAAGGAAGCAAAAGATGCGACCGAAAAAATGTTAAAGCTGGTGGGCTACAATACTGCCAAGATCAATTTCATCCCAATATCGGGGTGGAAGGGCGACAACTTGGTCAAAAAGTCTACGAATATGGCATGGTACAAGGGTCCGACCCTCGCCGAGTCGCTTGACCTGTTCGAACCGCCAGAAAAGCCGGTCGGCAAGCCACTCCGCATTCCGGTTCAGGACGTGTACTCTATCACAGGCGTTGGAACGGTGCCTGTGGGCAGGGTCGAGACTGGCAAGATGAGGCCAAACGACAAGGTTATCGTTATGCCATCAGGAGCTGTGGGCGAAATCAAGTCGATTGAAACACACCACACCCAGATGGAGTCGGCGGAAGCGGGCGACAACGTGGGGTTCAACCTGAGAGGTGTGGATAGGAAGCAGATAAAGCGCGGCGACATGATCGGTCCTGCAGATGATCCCCCGATGGTCGCTAAGGAATTTGAAGCGCGACTCATTGTTATTCACCACCCTACGGCAATTGCCCCCGGCTACACACCGGTGCT
>CAZNOV010000034.1:0-12161 GCA_964574725.1 uncultured Nitrososphaera sp.
AAGGAAAGAAAATGCTACCAACACCACAAAGATTGGTGAAAGCAGCCCAAGTGTGAAAGCAGCCCAAGTGTGTGAAACAGCCCGGATTCGAGCTCTGCGATTCGCCACGACGCATCCCCGTATATCTCTGTCGGAATGATAGGGTATGAGATCCATCTCGCCAGCGCACCAACCTCCATGATTATTATGATTACAAGAAATGCTGCCGCGACCTTGGTTCCATCAGTGCGAATGCTTGTCAAGAAGGCTGACTGATCCGCACCGATCGTTCTATGGCTACGAAGCGCGGCAAAGAGTAGGAGCCCAGCCAAGACTGGAAGTGTTACCAGCCCCGCGATGACCAGTTGATCTAGATCTAATAGAAATGCATCTATCGCAACTCCAAACACCGCCGCGCAAACCGTGTAAGCGACCTTTGAGCGAAGAGATGCGCTGAAGAAAAGAAGCGTGAAACCGATCACTGTCAAGCTGTCTGCCAAATCAGAGCCAAAGACCGATTCGTCAAAAAATTCTTTCCGTCGTGACCCTGTGCAGAGTCTCCGTATAGTGGACTGCCGAGAATGATAGCGCAAGTATTGTGTAGACAAATAGCAAAGCCGCAATGGAGCCGGCTCTGAAGATATCTGCAGTAGGCAGAGCAGGCATGTTTATTCCATAATGTCATGCATATCGTATTTGGCTGTTTGTATAGTAACTGTCACTGCTACGATGACGCATGTGCGCGGACTCTACTTTTTGCATAAAGTTGGCTTGCTATGCGCTAGTTGCTATCACAGAAAATGCTGCTAGTTTAATTCTTTGGGATAATGGATTCCAGCTAATATTTTAGACTGTTATCCTCTCCATAGGGAGACCTTTTCCTTTGTAGATTATGCTGGTCAGTGTCGATGCGACTCCCTGAATGCCCTTTATTCCCTTGATCACGTCCTGGAGCTTTATCTCATCGGCAGCCTGTACTTTCAGTACAAGATCGTAGATTCCGGTCGTGGAATACGTCTCCAGCACTCCTTCTACATTCGCCACAGCTTTCTCAACATTCGCCGCTGTGTCGAGTGTGCAGTTGACAAACACAAATGCCAGGCTCATTGCACCATCATCGGCATGATCGTATTAAAGAGTTGCCTCCGGGATTTAGGATTCTATCTCTCGTAATAGTCTATCATGGATTATTAGCTAACATTTCTCTAGCTCTGTGTGCCTATATCGATTTAAAGGCATACCAGAAAATACGCGTTCCGCTCGCTCAGCCTGGCCAAGCGCGGATGAGATCGGGGCGCTTCAGGAGGCTGTGTCTACATCGCCCGGAGCCTGCGTCTTGCCAACGCGCAGGACTATTTGGGTCGAGAGCATCGAAGAATTGGACGCTAGCATGATGTCGCCGTTGGGCATCAGCAATCGGGTGTAAAGGAGGCCGATATCGAACACGATGCCTGTCTCACCGTATACCTTGATTTTGTCTCCTATCCAAAAAGGTTTGGTCATGGCTAGGTAGAGACCGGCAATGGCGTTTCCGATAATGTTAGACGAGGAAAAGCCGATCACAAGGCCCGAAATAGTGGCTATTGCTGCCGCTATTACCGGATCTTGGCTCAGGTATGATATGATGACGGCAATAACTATTATCGAGCCGGCTATTCTTACCAGTATTCGTATCGATTTTGCGAGTGGCTCAGAGTGTGCAAGCGTCAGGTTGTACGAAACGCTGCCGATTATCTTGATCGCGAGGAATCCGACGATCGCGACTTCTGCAACTTGCAGGTACTGCAGATACTGCGTGGGCAAACGTGGTTCGAGTAGATACGTAGTCGCAACCAACACGGCCGCCAGCGCAATCCCCAAGAATATGATCGAGCTAATGGCCTTCTTCTTGGCATCGTGCCTCTCAGGAGTTTCGGTGATCTCTCGCTTGTCGGATGAACTGTTGGTTTCATTGGTCTCCATGAGCTGCATTAGATTTCCACTTGCAAGATATAAAGGTAAATTGACTCTGCTCCCTAAGATTATTAACGTGATTTGCTCGACAGACCGAAAGGATCTCTGGCTCGATACGAGATCCGCTCCAGCTCGCCGCTCTGACACAAAGCTTCTTATCTACTTTTTGCGTACTTACGTACTGCCTAGATGACTGCGCGTATATCCTCGTGGCAAAAGAGGGACACAGGTCTGACTGCAAGAATGATTCTCAGTTTCGCTATCCTTACAATACTCTACTTGATTTTTATCAGTGTACTGGTATATGCCGGAGTTGGATTTATTCCGATCACCATAATCGTTTCGCTCATGATTCTGGCTCAGTGGTATTTCTCGGACCGAATCGTTCTATGGAGCTCTGGAGCGAAGGTTGTAACAAGGGAGCAGTATCCCGAGCTGCACGAGACCGTAGAAAGGATAGTTGCAAGGAATAACCTGCCCAAGCCAAAGATCGCGGTAATGAATACAAGAATGCCCAACGCCTTTGCAACAGGCAAGAGCCCCAAAAGTTCCGTGGTCGCCGTTACAACGGGCCTCCTGGAGTCGCTTGAACCCGAGGAAGTCGAGGGTGTAATAGCGCACGAGCTGACGCACATCAGAAACAGGGATGTCATGGTGCTGACGCTTGCAAGCATCTTTTCGACTGTCGCATTTTACCTGATGATGTTTGGGTTCTACGGCGGTATGGGTTATGGCGGCAGATCGCGCAGTAATGCCGGCGGCGCCACTGCAATAATTCTGATAGTCGCTCTCGTAACATGGCTGGTAAGCTTTCTCATCATTAGGGCTATCTCGCGCTATAGGGAATTCGCTGCCGACAGAGGGTCGGCACAGATGACCGGCAAGCCCGCCAAACTTGCCAGCGCCCTGAGGAAGATAAGCGGCGATATGCGAAGGATGCCGACCAACGAACTGCAGAAGGTCGAAGGGTTCAATGCCTTCTTTATCATACCGGCACTTTCCGGCAGCTCCATCGCAAATCTCTTTTCGACCCATCCTCCTATAGAGAAGCGAATAGAGAAGCTCATGGAAATGGAAGCGTATATGAGCTGACAGTCCTAGGATCGCAAAGCTGCCTTCGAGTAAGAGCCTCTATTTTCCATCTATCGCATAGATATTCTGCATCAGCCAATCCGCAAACGACACCACACTCTTGTCTATCTTGCACCAGAAATGGACCGAGCCCGGGAGAATCTCTATCCTGCCTTTGGGGATCACGACCCTGACGCCCTCCTTTCCCTCATACATGTACGCGTCCTGAGGTCTTGCGCTGTCGCCAAGAAGCTCAACAGCCTTTTTCTTGACCTCCTCCCTTGACACAGGGAACGTCTTACGAAACTTGTCCACGACGATGCCCACGTTTTCGGTGCCGTATGAATCGATGTCTGATATCTTGTCAGCCAAGGGAAAGTGGAGCTGGAGTTCGACGCCATGGCGAGATCCGGCGAAAGCGGCAAGTTCATTCACTTTCTTGTATGCCAAGTTTGGGCTCCGCCGCAAGATAGTGGCGAGCGCGTCACGGTTCAAGTCGATGTTCCGTTTCAAATCGTCTAGGATGCTACCAAATGGTGCCGGCATGGCATCTAGTTCAGTACCCGGCACTAATTAGTATTGTAATCACTAGCATGATTCGGTGATGAGCTCAATTGTCCGGAGCTGTCGTTGCATCTCAGGCACCAAGTAAATTTTCAAATCGATAAGATGTGTCTCTCCCAATGAAGAACATAGAAACAATGTTCACGAGCGATGCTCTTATAAGATGTTAAGAACATATATCCTGATGGCTGGAAGAAAATGGCAACGGGCAGTACCAAGTACAGATTACTTGTAGTTGACGATGAACCTGACATAACCCATGTCTTGAAGAAGGGCCTTGAAAAAGAGGGGTTTGAAGTCAACGCGTTCACCGACCCTGTTGAAGCTCTATACGGATTCAAACCAGGTCAGTGTGAAATGGCGATTCTAGACATACGCATGCCGAAAATGAATGGTTTTGAACTATGCAGGGAGCTGAAGAGGAGAGATGAAAAGATCAAGATCTGCTTCATCACTGCCTTTGAAATTTACCACGAGGAATTCAAGAAGGTATTTCCGAAATTGAGGATATCCTGTTTTATCTCAAAGCCCATCACGGTAAGTGCCTTAGCAAAGACGATCAGAGAGGAAATAGAGTTGAAAGACGAAATTGAAGGTACACAACAGATGCCGGCACGGAAGGATTAAAGTACATTACATCACGTCCTCATTCATTATACTCTAGGAGAGTCATAGTACTCTTCTTCAGAGAGCTAAAATCCTTGCTCGCATTACCAACACTGTGGGATTCCAGGAACCTGGTCACGCTCCACAGTGGAACAAAGAGATTTTGACCTGCTCTTGCCACATTTGCAGCCACGAGTACAGGCAATCTTGCATCATCGAAAAGTGCGACTGCTGTGAGCTCGAAGATGTTTTTTCGCTCCTTACGCATGTCGACTCACGATCTGACCTGCGCTGAATCCAACAAGCACAAGAGCGTTACGGCCCTATCACGAGCTGGCATTACAATTATTATATCACATAGTGGACAGCTTCCTGATTGAAGTCTGAACAGCTATATGCTCGCGCGAAGAAAGTGCTGCCCGGTGGCGTGAACAGCCCGGTTCGGTTTTACGAGCCCTACCCATTCTTCGCGACCTCTGCCAGGGGCAGCAAGATAATCACAGCAGATCACAAGACGTATCTTGACTTTTGCATGGGGTATGGCGCGCTCTTGCTGGGGCACGGCTACTCTTCAGTAATCGATGCGGCAAAGTCCCAGCTGGACAACGGTTCGCTGTTCTGTGTGCCCACAGAGCGCGAGGTCAAGCTAGCAGAATTGATATGCAGGCTGGTTCCTTCAGCGGAAATGGTCAGGCTTGTCAATACGGGCTCCGAGGCAACCATGCACGCGATCAGGCTGGCCCGCGCTTTTACAAAGAGAAAGGGCGTGATAAAATTTGCAGGAGGGTACCATGGCGCGCACGACTACGTTCTCGCCAAAGCCGGCTCAGGCGCCGCAAGCATGCCTGCATCAGAGGGAGTGCTTGAAGAAGCGTCTCTTCGTACCCACGTCGTTCCTTACAACGCGCCTGCCGAGCTGGAAAGGTCGATCGAAAAGAACCGCGGCAGCGCGGCCTGCGTGATCATGGAACCTGTGCTCGCAAACATCGGGCTCGTGCTGCCTGAAAAAGGGTACCTCAGCGAGGTCAGGAAGATAACCGAGCAGAACGACGTAGTGCTGATATTCGACGAAGTGGTCACAGGCTTCCGCCTGGCTGTCGGCGGAGCCGCAGAGTTCTTTGGAATCAGGCCAGATCTGACAACAAATGCAAAAGCGCTTGGCAATGGATTTCCGATCGCCTCTATCTCCGGCAGGAAGGAGATAATGCAGCAGCTCGCGCCGGCCGGCCCCGTCTATCAGGCCAGCACCTTCGCCGGAAACCCGGTGTCAGTCGCGGCGGCGACGGCTGTCCTGGAAACGCTCGCCACGGCGAAGAATTCCATCTACCCAAAGATGGCAAGGACGTGTGATAGCATTGTCGACGGGATCAGGGACATGCTTGCCGCAAGCAAGCTCGAGGCAGTGGTAAACTCGATAGGGTCCATGTTCCAGCTGTTCTTCTCTCCTGAAAAAGTGAAGGATGAAGCCAGCGCGAAGAGGGTAGACTCTATCACATTCAGGAAGCTCTTTGACGAGCTGCTGCGGCGCGATATCTTCATCCCGCCTTCGCAGTTTGAAACCTGTTTCGTTTCGTATGCGCATAATGAAGAGGATGCCGACAAGGCAGTCGAGTCATACGGCGAGGCGTTCCGCAGGATAGCAAAGAAATGACCGAAACCGTGCGCGTAGGAACTAGGGGCAGCAGGCTCGCTCTGGCCCAGACAGAGATAGCTCTAGCGGCGCTGCGGAAGGCCGATCTTCCGTTCCGTTTCGAAATAGTCACCATTAGCACAAAGGGAGACGTGGACAAGCGGCCACTCTTCACGATGGACGAAAAGGGGATTTTTGAAAAGGAGGTGAACGAAGCGGTCAGGAAGGGCGCTGTCGACTTTGCGGTGCACAGTCTGAAGGATATTCCGTCGGATCTTTCCGACGAACTGACCGTCGCGTGCGTCCCGAAGAGAGCCAGCCCAAATGACGTGCTGGTGAGCGATAATGGCCGCAGGCTCGGGGAGCTCGCTCCCGGCTCGGTAGTGGGAACAAGCAGCCTCAGGAGGGCGGTTCAGCTAAGGCGCTACAGATCGGATCTCAACGTCAGGCCGATTCGGGGCAACGTGGAGACAAGGGTAAAGAAAGTGATCGGTGGCGAGTACGACGCTGTCGTCCTTGCGGAAGCCGGCCTGAATAGAATCGGCATGAAGGACGTGATCGTAGAGCGGTTCAGCGTCAGAGAGTTCGTCCCGGCTCCAGGACAGGGCGCAATTGCAGTTGTCTGCAGAATGAACGACAGGCGCGTCGTGGAGCTGCTCCGGCAGATTGAGGATGCTCGTTCTAGGCGCGAAGTGCTCGCCGAGAGGGCACTTGTAAAGAAGGTGGAGGGCGGCTGCAGATTCCCCATAGGCGCGGTAGCAACGACCAGCGACGGCAAATTGACGCTTTACGCCAGTGTGTTTTCCGCGGACGGGGCGCGCAACATCAAAGTCAGACAGGTAGGCAGGCCAAGCGACCCGGAGAGCCTTGGAAACAAGGTTGCAGACATAATGGTAAAGGAAGGCGCAATGGAGCTTGCGGAGGGATGGAGAAGGGCTGTTCAGGAGTGGAACGAGAGCCTGTGAAGAAAGGCAAGGTTTTCATCTGCGGCGCAGGTCCAGGAGACGCGGACCTCGCAACGGTCAAGGCAATGAAACTCCTCAAAACATCCGATGTCGTACTCTACGACAGGCTTGTTAGCAAGCGGATCCTTGACCAGATTCCAGCCAGATCCAGGAAAATCTATGTCGGAAGGGCCGTAGGAGATCCCACAACGCATCAGACGCAGACAAACCAGATGATGCTCCGTTACGCAAAGGAAGGCAAGCAGGTCTTGAGGCTAAAGGGCGGCGATCCGTTTGTTTTTGGACGGGGCGCCGAGGAAGCTGAATTCCTGCAGAGTCACCGAATCTGGTTTGAAATTGTGCCGGGAATCACGTCGGCGATAGCTTCTCCTGCTTACGCTGGAGTGCCGCTTACGCACAGGAAATATTCTTCTTCGGTTGCTATCGTCACCGGACACGAAGGCGCGGAAAAGGAGGAGCTGGCAGTAAGGTGGGACAAACTGGCCGGCGCCGTAGACACCATAGTGGTGCTGATGGGTATCGGACAGCTGGCGCAGATAGCACATGATCTCGTCAAGGCCGGCATGAAAAAAAGTGACAAGGTAGTCATAATCGAAAGCGGAACTACAAAAGAACAAAGGGTGATCAGAGGAACGCTTGGTACAATTGTGAAGGCAAGCAAGAAAGCTGCCTTACACCCTCCTGCTGTCATTGTCGTGGGCAAGGTTGCGGGGCTTGCCGACAAGCTTGCCTGGTTCAGACAAACATGACGGGCCTAGAAAACAAGATACTTGCAATTACAAGAACTGAGCAAGACGCGGAGGAGTTCACGCGCTTGGTAGTTGAGCAGGGCGGAAGGTCTATCGCGCTGCCCACGATAGAAGTGGTGCCAAGAGGACAAGGCGCGGCAACGGAGTTCATTGAACTCCTGAGGAAAGAAAAGCATGACTATTGCGCGTTCATGAGCGTGCAGGCTGTCAGCGTCCTGTTTGGCCAGCTGAGCCGCGGCGAAATTCTGCATGCTTTGGATTCGACCAAGGTAATAGCAGTGGGACCAAAGACCAGGGCTGGTCTTGAAAAATACGGCGTCAAGGTAAGCCATGTACCGGCCAAATTTTCATCGGTGGGGCTGGCAGAAATGCTGGCAGGCATGCAGCCTTCGGGCAAGCGGATAATTATTCCGAGAAGTGACGCGGCCGGCGAGTACGCAGTGAATGCGCTGACTGCGCTCGGCATCGACGTGCAGGAAGTTCTGCTGTATTCTGTTCGCACGTCCCCGCCTTCTCCTGTTTGGCATGAATTCTTGTTGCTGCTCTTGGGCCGGAAGGTGAGCGCGATAGTTTTCACCAGCGCCTCAAGTGTACGGTCTTTCTTCGAGATATCGGACAGGCTTAAGGTCGTGGCTCAGCTTGACGCACTAGCAAAGGTGATCTCGATAGGGCCATTCACGAGCAGAGAATTGAAAAAAAGAAATATTCCATATCACGAAACTGATGAACACACGGTGGAAGGCGCTTTTGAGCTGGCCCGCCGTCTCGTATGAACATGTTGCAGAGCCGTCCTAACGCTTCCGCGTCGTATACGAGTCCATGGATTCGAGCTCGCTTGTAAAGCAAGCTGCGCAAAGTGACCTGCCGTTAAACTCCAGAAGGTCCGCTTGTATGGTGCATAACTTGCATTTGCCCGTCAACAAATATCTAACATCGTGAGAATAGTTAACCTGTGGTATGTCTTTTTCCCCTACACCTCACAGGAGTCCGGAAGTTCAATTCAGTTTTTTTAATCGGTCTGCAGCGGCAAAAAAGCGCTAATAATAATTGTCGGCGCGCAGCAGCATCAGCTGGGCCGGAGAAATAATTTATATCAATCGGTCTAGGCACACAGTGATGGCAAGGCAATTTAACCACGTAGCCGTTTCGGTAACCGATGTCGCCATGGCCATGCGCTGGTACCGGGACGTTATGGGCATGAAGGTTCTGATGGAACCATTTGAAATGTCTGCAGAAAATCCCGCCAGCGCACCTTCAGAGACCGGCGATTCAAACCTTCAATCGCTGGTACGGGCCGTGTTTGGAGCCGGGATCGGAAAATTTCTGATATGCCACATGGTCTCTGCAAACGGGGCAGGCATTGAACTCTTTCAGTTCATCGAGCCAAAGGCCGAGCGAAGAAAGGACAATTTCGAGTACTGGAAGACGGGGTTCTACCATATCGCGGTCACCGAGCCTAGAATTGAGGAGCTCGCGGAGAGGATCGCATCCACAGGAGGAAAAATGAGAACCGGAGTTCTCGAGCTCGCTCCTAGAAGCGGCAAGAAAATCTGCTTCTGCGAAGACCCATTCGGCAACATAATCGAGATCTACTCGCTCAGCTACGAACAATTCTGGTCTACCGCGTAGCCTGGTGCGAGTGCATCTTCCTCAATGCTTCGTGCACTTTATCGCGGAATAGGGTCAGTCCGATTCTTCCGGCATAGGGCTGGCCCTTTGCAAGCGACTCTGCCATGTTGCTGATAAATTCTGGTCCCACTTTTGGAGGCATCGGCGGCTCAAAAGGATCGACGTACGCTTCCACTATTGTTGGAACCCGTTCCTCTGTCATAGCTGCGTGGATTACCGCGCTCACTTCACCCGGATCCTTGATCGAGTATCCCTTTCCTCCGCAGGCGTCGGCGAACATGGCAAAGTCAATCGGCGAAAACTCGACTTGGTACTCTGGATTGCCGAGAAACGCCATCTGCTCCCACCGAATCATTCCAAGGCTGTTATTCTTGATGATAACCACCTTGATTGGCAAATTATACTGCACAGCAGTGGCAAACTCTGCCATCAACATCGATATGCCTCCATCACCTACAATGGCGACCGACTGCCTTTCAGGAAAGGCGATCTTTGCCGCTATGGCGTACGGCAATCCGCACCCCATACTCGCAAGAGTTCCGGACAGTGAAAACTTCATACCCTTCCTGAGAACGATGTGCTGCGCGGCCCAGGATGTGTTGGTTCCGCAATCAACAGAAATTATCGCGTCGTCATGAAGTTCACGAGAAACCGCGGCCGCGATGACCTGCGGCTTGATCGGTTTGTCTGTGCGAGTGCTTCTTTCCTCCATCAGGCCGAGCCAATCCTTCATCGCGGCCTGCTTTGAGGCCAGGAATCTTTCGTCTACTTTGCGATACAGCAATGGAAGAAGCGCCGCTAGCGTGAGCTTGGCATCTCCCACCAAACCGACCTCCACGGGAAAGCGGAGCCCGATTTTTTTCGGCATGATGTCAATCTGGACTCCCCTTGCCTGTCCCGGCCGGGGCAGGTATTCGATGTACGGAAATGACGTCCCGACCATGAGGAGAGTATCGGCCTCTGCCATCGCATCTGTTGCCGGCTCTGTCCCCAAGAGTCCCAGTCCCCCTATGCAGAGCGGGTTGTCGTCTGGGACGGCGGCCTTTCCTAGGAGTGCCTTGACAACGGGGGCGTGCAGCCTTTCTGCGGCTGCTAATACTTCGTCGCCGGCCGCCAGAGCTCCCTGACCCACCAAGATCACAACTCTGCTTCCCGAATTCAGTACTTCAGCAGCCTTTCTGAGAAAAGATGCATCAGGAACTGTTGCTGAAGCAAAAACATCCGAGGTATGGCCGGGCACCTTGTGTCTTGAATATTTGCCCGTGAGCCTTTTCTCCTGCACGTCAATTGGAATCGTGAGGTGACTCACTCCTCTTTGCGAAAGAGCAGTCCTGCACGCGATGTCCACTGCCATCTCTGCCTGTTCTGCGTCATTTATCATGCTGTTGTACGCAGCCACGTCGGAATATAGCTGCAGCAGGTTCACATCCTGCTGGTAGTCCGAATTCATCAGATCCGAATACGTCGTTCCTGTTATGGCAATGACGGGAGTATTGTCCATCTTTGCATCGTAAAGGCCGTTGAGCAGATGGATTGCTCCCGGCCCCGAGGTAGCGACGCACGCGCCCAGCCTGCCGGTGTACTTTGCGTACGCGCACGCCATGAATGACGCGGACTCCTCGTGCCTGACAAGCACAAACTTTATTCTTTCTTTCCGAAGTCTCAGCGCCTCCATAAAACCATTAATGCCGTCGCCGGGCAGTCCAAAGATCACTTCGATGCCCCAGTCAATGAGGGCCTCGGCAACGATGTCGGCAGTCCTTAAATTGTCATAACTCATTACCGCCTAATTCTGCCGCATAATATGTAAGTCTTTTTTCGGCCGAGAATTCCGCTAGTGCACTTTACTGATGATATCCATAATGACAGAATTTCTCCACGCCAACCTACTTTCTCCTGACGATGGCCGTAAAGAACAAGACCAAGATTGCCAAGGTCATGCTGAGGAAGATGATGTCGTTGAAAGGTCCCTCGAGCCCCGGTATGGTGTCCTCGAGGTAATCGAGCAGCATCTGACCCGCAAACAATGCAAAGGCAACGGCCGCGTAGATTATTGCTTTCAGCCGGGTCTTGTTATACGCATAGATGGACAGTCCAAGAAGGAGAAGGGAGAATGCTGCGATCCCAACCTTGATTGCCTGCGCAATTGGTTCGTACGGCTCGTCTGCCTGCCGTATCAGCGACGACACAGCAAGCCAGACAGGCAGGAACATCATGTCTGTCAAGACTCTTTTTCCTCCGCCGGTGACATAGACAGAAACATTTCGGCCAGCCTGTTGCTCCACCTATCCCATAGCGACGGGTAGTAGCTCTTCATTAGCGAGATCAGGCTCTTCGGGTCCCCCTGCAGCTGATACCTCTTGTACTTTCCCTCTTTCACTTCAGTAATGATTCCGAATTCGGCCAGCCGTGACACATGCCAGCTTATCGACGCCGGCGAAACTCCGATTCTGTCTACGATGTCCGTCTGCGTTGGAGCCTTTTGTTCGATGATAAACATCAGGATTTCCCTCGCGGTTTCCTGGCTGAGCACTTCGAGGAGGTTCTTTTCGTTGTCCTGGAACAGGCCGATGGGAAAGTAGTACTTGAAAAGACCCCGTCTGTTCGACGTTATTCTGCCAGACTTTTCTAGGCGCGCCAGATGGTACTGAGCAGTCCCCATGGAGATCCCTAGCTCTTTTCTGACCTGCCGCAGGTGACAGCCAGGATGATCATTGATAAACTGCTGGACGAGCTTTGTATTCCCTTCAATGTCTTCACTCAACATCAACCGACCTTTCGCTAGCGGAGATGCAAGGAGTGATCGAGGAAGGGGACGTGCTGACAGAATATTTTAACACTATCCTCATGGTAGCTCGAGATTTTGGATTTAATGTGTTATGGTACAGGTATCTAACTGTTGGGGGGCTATTTGAGCCCGAAAGTCTGGGTTTGATTAGGGTCTCGTATCACATTTGTTATTAACTATTCTTGATCACTTATAGGAAATGAATAGCAAAATGATTGTCCTGCTGA
>CAZNOV010000035.1:0-1103 GCA_964574725.1 uncultured Nitrososphaera sp.
CCCAAGACGACATGGCAAATCAGGGCAGTGACAAACCTTTTCGACCGGTCCTCGCCGTCGGTGCGATATCCAACGTGCAGCACGATGAGGACGGTAGCCCTGCGTGGGTGCTTTCAGGCAGCTGGAAGATGAGAGTCGATTTCGCTGGCGCAGACGATGCTTCGGCCGTGTTCAAGGCGTCGATAATTATGGTCAGCGTAGAGGGTACTTCGATGCACAGGCACACGATTTCTGACTTTGAAATTTCGAGCTGGTCGATCGATAACAGGACTAGCACATTCAATGGGACTGCCGTAATCACATTGAGGGATGGTCCGGAGAGAGTTCCGTTGAGCATTTCGGTCAGAAACGGCGCTCTTCTCAGCATTCTGGTCGACACTTCCGTCGTTGATCACTTTGGAAGCACGCCCATTTACGGAACCGTGCTAAGGATGTTCGACAGTTCTGGCACGCTTTGGATTCGCGGGCAGTCGCTGCATGAAGAAATACACGGCGAAAAACCCATGAACGGAAATGTGACGCAGCTTGAAGGTTTGAACAGAAGTCCCGTAGCCTACTACCCCAACGCCACCGGATACCTTGTTTTCCCCGACAACGGCAATGCGCTTCCATCTGTCGTGATGATCCACGAATGGTGGGGACTGAACCAGAATATCAAGAATCAGGCAGAATTGCTCGCGAAAGAGGGTTACGTCGTGCTGGCAGTCGACCTATACAAAGGACAGGTGGCAACAGATCCTGCCAAGGCTAGAGAGCTGGTAACGGCGATTTCCAATAATCCCGAAGGCGCGATCAAGAACCTTCAGGGCGCAGTCGAATACTTGTCCACGCTGCCGAACGTCAACGCGTCGCGCATCGCTTCCTTGGGATGGTGTTTCGGCGGAGGAATGTCACTTCAATTGGCATTAAACGCGGAAGAGCCGTTGGCAGCCACGGTCATATACTACGGTAACTTGGTGACCGATTCGCAAACGCTTTCGCGCATAAGCTGGCCCGTGCTTGGAATATTCGGCTCCGCGGATCAGTCAATCCCGGTTGAAACGGTCAGGCAGTTTGAATCCACACTCGACGTCATAAGCGTAACCAACGAGATTCATGTGTAC
>CAZNOV010000035.1:1113-12139 GCA_964574725.1 uncultured Nitrososphaera sp.
TAACTATGCGGCTGCCGAGGCCGCCGATGCCTGGCAGAAGACCCTCGACTTCTTGGAGGAACACGTCTAGCCGGCCTTTACCGCCCCCTTCATGTACAAAATTTGGGTCGGTTCGTCGCGAGATCTTCATCGTTTTTACTCAGTCTGGAGCAGCGAAACTTACCTCATCCCCAGGGTTACAAGTGGTTGTACTGACTTAAATCTTGCTAGGCACGAACAGTTAACGCATTTCCTAGGTTCATTCCGATTCCGAATGCCTTCTCCTGAGACGTCTAGCGCTTGCCGACATATCCAGTGCCACCATCGGCGGATCCGTCAGGGCAATTGAAACCAGAAGTTTGTCCAGCTGGTCCAGTCCACACCTGACGATCATAACATTGTCATCTGATCGAATCAACGCAAGTCCGGCTCTGTGCATTTCCACATGTCCAAAGAGCTCCCTGGATCGTCTTGTGAGCGATTCAAACGCTTTTGAGCCCTGTTCTGTGGGCAAGACAAGAACGTACCGCTTCCTTCCTTTTCTATTGAGTGTCAGATCGATACCCTCCTTGCAAGCAGCTTGTCGAGCCACGTGTTCATGTCTTGCCAATGTCCATCTGGGTCGACGCCGGATTCCTTCAGAATTGCGTCAAGGCACCTTCCCGAGATCATTTCAGAAAGAGTATCGGCTCCGCTCGAGAGAATGAGCTGGCATCCGGCTGATTCGCAGAATGCAGATGCTTCGCCAATGTCCGCGAACCACCTTGCTACTTCAGATCCAGTCATTTTTCTTGCATGATTTACGATGAATTCCAATCCCGTTCCCTTCTTGCAATACTTTTTCAGGCGTTCCTTTGCGTGTGAAAAGCTTGTTAGGGTAATGACGTTTGCCGGCTGCGTCGTTTTGACACTACTAGAGACCACCACGAAGGGAAACTTCACCGGCGAATTTGGAATACTAGGCAAACGGCAGACCACGTTTTCGCGAATGGTCCCGTCAAAACCTGCCCCTATCCGCCTGAACCCCAGCCGTTCCGCACTACCGGCTATTCTCTCTAGGTCGCCAGCAATGCAAAGATCTATCCGGTCGAAGACAAAAGCCTCCTATAGTGTTCGATATCCCATGTAGGTCTGTACTTTTTCACAGGTCGAAAGCGAATTCGCAGCGAGTCATTGGCCGCGAGCGCCACGTCGCCCCTGCAGAGGCGCTGCTTGTCTAGCCTCATGTAGAGGTTACCCTTCTCATCAGAATAATTGTGGATATCACGCTGGAGTTCAGACCGGTCGGCGCTGCTGAGAAGTGACACAATGCGGACTGCCAATTGAGCCGCTTCTTCGCTTGGAATTGATGCCTTGAGAAGTAATATCCTGTTTTTGAAATGACCCTCAGAGGGCTCGCCTGAAAATCTGTCGGCAGGTATCGATAGTGCATCCTGTATCGCGGCCAAGACTTTGCCCTTGTCTTCGGTTGCGTGAAGTACCAGATTTGCTTCTGCACCAGAAAACCTCAGCTCCACGGACATCTTTGCAGCATACTGAAAAAAATGGTGACTAAAAAGCTATTGGAGTACGTCTGCAAGCGCCCGGCTAAACTGCGCCGGATCCATCTATTCCGGCTTGACTCAACTAGGCGCTCGAATCTCCCTCATATCGCCCATGTACTTCTGCAGGACGTCGGGGATTTCGACGGTACCTGACTGTGTCTGGTAGTTTTCCAATATAGCCACCATTGTGCGCTCGGTTGCAACCAGCGTGCTGTTCAGAGTGTGCACAAGCCTCGTATCTTCGTTTGTCCTGTCCCTGAACCTGACTCCAAGCCTCCTTGCCTGATACTCCACGCAGTTTGAGCACGATATCAGCTCCCGATAGGCATTCTGCCCGGCCATCCATGCTTCGATGTCATACGTCTTGGCGGAGATCTTCCCCGTGTCGCCCGAAGAAAGCAGCACAACGCGGTACGGGATGTCGAGTCTTTTCAGGAATTCCTCTGCAGTCGCGAGCATTTGCTCGTGTTCGTTCCAAGATTCCTCCGGCCGGGCGAACACAAACTGCTCCACTTTTTCAAACTGATGAACCCTGAATATACCCTTCATGTCCTTCCCGTGAGCGCCGGCTTCCTTTCGGAAGCATGAACTGAATCCTGCATATCTTAGGGGCAGGGCCCGGCCTTCAAGAATTTCGTCCATGTGCATGCCGGCGATCGCATGCTCTGAAGTTCCTACCATATAAAGATCTTCGTCTTCAATCTTGTAAATTACATCCTCAAAGTCGCCGAGCATCACCGCTCCTGACATCGGTTCTTTTCTTATCATGTATGGCGGCTGAACCAACGTGTAGCCGCGACCGGACAAGAAATCAAGGGCAAAGTTGACGAGTGCCTGGTTCATCCTTACCAGATCATTTTTCAGAAAATAGAATCGCGCTCCCGAAATCTTTGCAGCTCTCTCAAGGTCCACCAGATCAAGCGCGGTTGCGATATCAACATGATCTTTTGGCTTGAATTCAAGCCGACGGGGTTCGCCAACTGTACGAACTATTACGTTGGCACTTTCGTCTTTTCCGACGGGGACGGATTCGTGGAGCAGGTTTGGCAGCGTGAGCATCAGCTGCGTGAATTGTTGGTGTACCTCGTTCATTTCTTTTTCAGCGGCACCAAGGCGACTGCTAGCATCTCTCATTTCTGCTAGCTCTGAAGAAACATCCTTCCCGGCCTTCTTCTGGCTCGCTATGAGCTCGGACATGACGTTCTTTCTCTTTCTGAGTTCCTGCGTCTCAATGATCAGCTCGCGCCGCTTCCTGTCAAGCCCGATCAAGTGTTCTAGTGAGAACTCGGTCATGTTGCGTTTCTTGAGCATGTCCTGGACTAGCTGAGGATTATCCTTCAGGAGCCGCGGGTCAAGCATTATTCTGTCATCACTTTTGTTGCAACAGATGCATGCCGCAAGACTTCATCGATCGTACTTGCAATCGTTGCGACTCTAACATTGCTGCCACGAACTTCAATCTGAAGTGTTGCACCGTCTGCGCGCATCTTCATCGAAAGCCCTTTCGGAAAGTTAACATTGTCTGGTATTAATGCGTTCAGAACTGCCTCTGCGCGTGACGAGCTAGAAAACGGGATGCGCAACGAAACAGTGATCTCACGACACGGTTGCAAATTTCGGATCACTTGTAGCCGACTTTACGTTTGCAATGAAGTCTTCCAGCACTGCCTGCGGTATCCTGCATCCTGCCGCCGCAGAGTGCCCCCCTCCCGATCCTCCCAGTGATTCCGCGCAGTATCGCATTATCAATCCAAGATTGGCTTGCGACTTGGCTCCCACGGGTTTTCGTGAAGAAAACTTGAATGTGCCCTCGCGTGTGAGCGTTCTAACGAATACAAGCCTTCCACCAATCGAAGGCGATCCGCTCAGTATTGAAGAGACTGCTCCGAGCATATCTTCGGCGACCAATCCCTCCCCATTCACAAAGACATGTCTTCCGTCGTCCGCTATCCTCCACTTATCTGCAAAGATAGTGGAAATGTAGTTTCTAAGAGTGGTTCTGTACGAATTCATTATCTCCTCACTTGCAGTGAGCATGTCATTTCTGTCACCCATGCATACCGCAATGCCCACGCCTCCCCTCCCAATCCTGCCACATGCATTGAGCATTGTCGAAAATTCCCTGGCGTCGCGAAGCTGGCTTCTTGCGTCCTCCCCAATAAGCGTATAGACGTAGCCTACAAGGTCTTCGATTACGCTGGTCTCACCCTTTCCAGAAGTTGCGACAAACTTTGCTATCGCATCCAGGATTGCGCTCTTTTCTTCCTGAGTAAATTCGGAAAGGACCCGCCAGCGTCCGTTTTCTTTCAGCCTTAATCCAGCGTCCTTCAGAAGCGCATGGCAGGCTTCCCTGCTCCAAGTCAGGCCGTCGATGTAAGGAAAGGACGTGTAGGCCAGAGCCTCATGGACAGGTCTAGTCTCGCGAGCCGCGAGCATTATGTCAAGGTCGACACTTACCAGTCCGAGGGACTGGGCGGTCTTCAGGATCTCCAAATTAACCCCGATAAACGACTTCCTTTCTCCCTGATCCTGCCTGTCAGCCACCGCTGATACTACGGCGAGTTTTGAGAGGTCGCGATTGCCCTTGTCCATCGCACTTGCCACCATGTAGGCCATTCCGCCTGCCGAAATTTCCTTGCCGCCGTCAATGCCGTATTTCCAGGCATTCAGTATCTGCGCAGCATCGTCTGTCAATATCTCCTCCTCTGGAATCTGATGGTGATCGATAACCACCCATCTGGACTCCAACGCTTTTCGCAATTGCGAGGCCCAACCGCCCCCCAAATCGGTGATGATGTGATAATCATGATTTTCAGCCCTTAACTTTTCTATGATGCCTGTGCTCATGTCCGAAATGGTCCTCACGGTGTACCTGGCACCAAGGCGATCAAGCGCTGTAGCGATAATACTGCCCGAACTTATCCCGTCAGCATCAATGTGGGTTACGACGGCAATTTCATTGCCATCTTCAATTTTGCCCCGCAGCCTTTCGCAAAATGGTTTCAGGGCTTCTTCAAACTTGCCAAAGTTGCTCATCTTACTCGAGCTGAGCAATTACGGCGGCGTACTTCCAGTTTTGCGGGAGAATGCCCGTTCTCTTGTAGTATCTGGAGAGCCTGTGGATCTTTGCTTCCACGAGCTCCAGCGATCGCACATTCCTGTGGTCGCTATTGTGCACTTTCAGATGCTTCTGGAGTCCAAGAGCCTTTTTGACCAGCTTGTCCAAATCTTCCGGTAAATCGGGCTTGATGTTGTTCTCAGCAAGGACTCTAGTGACACTCTTGCCGACGACGGGCTTTACGAGCGGAATAGCGTGCTGATCCCTAAGAGCCACACCTATTTCGCTAGGGCTCAGACCATCCTTTGATAATTTTGTGACAAGACTTGAGATCTGCTCATGACTCTGGCTGATCCATGGCGGAGCGGTCTTTGAGGTAGGACGGGTAGAATGAGACTTACCATGAGTATGAACATGAATCCGTGCCATATGCCTTGAAGCACTGTATCCGCGTGTCTTAAATGTTTACTTGCGAGGCGCCGTTCTGAAGTAGAACAGTGCCTTGTGTCGTCAGGATTTGAAAAGCTCATAAAGGTTAAATAATGGATTTCGAACAGATTAGTTAGGATGAACAAGCCAACCATTGTAGCGATGGCAGCGGCTGCTTTCGCTGTACTGTTCTCAACAACGGCATCGTCAGTGAATCTGCAATCGGCCCATGCCCAGTCCCCCTACGGAGCTGGCACAGATACGGGTCAAGTGACTGAAGCGCAGCTGGCGGAGTGCCAGCAACTTGGCATCGACAGAAACCAGTGCACTAGCGTCGCGATTCTGGCCAAGAAAAGGGTGACGGCTGCGGGCGAGCAGGGTGCCTACGGATCTGGCACACAAATGTTGGGCGGATCAACCTCAACTGTAGTATTCATCGCGGTGCTGGGCGCAATATTCGGTGGTGTCGCTGCAGCCTTCTTCTTCAAGGGAAGAGGTTCAAAACCGACGACCTAAACTTCCTCTCCACTTTTTGTTTTTTACCTTGAGCTCGCGCATAGGATAGAGGCCGCGAAGCTCGGTTCTTGCATCGCATCGAGACACATGTGCAAACGAGAAGTCGAGAGCGATTTCTCGAGCTAACCAAAATGTATATATCTTTGGTTTCTCGAGCATAATGATAATGGTCTTCGAAGCTCTAATTGGGCAGATAGGTCCGGATTACGACCCTCTCTTTTACGACGTCATGGTCTACATATTCGGAACCATGCTGTTCGCAGTCTTCTTGCTGGGTGTGATCGCATTCTGGCTAAGAAGAAAAGGTCTTGGTGGTGGCTCAGCAAAGGAAAAGTGGGCTCAAGAGCTGGAAAGGTACTTTGAACGCGAACAGATCGGCCTGATTCCAGACGAAAAGCACCACTGGTAAAAACCCCTCGGGCAACGTGCCCATTTCTCTTCTTTTCTGCCTTCCTACGCAAGCGTAGGCAACACAGCTTTTGCAGCCTCATCTAGTAGCTTGTCAGAGATAGGCACTTACAATCTGAACTAGATTATCGATCCCGTCCGATCTCTTGGATAGCTCCTGAAGCTCTGTCGCCTTCTTCCCGTACTCAGGGTCGGCCAACACTTCAGAAATCCCTGCGGCAAGTTGTTGAGCTGTTAGATCTGCTGGATGAAGCATTATCCCCATCCCTAACTGCGCGACTTTGGAAGAATTACCGAGCTGTTCTCCGTGATTCATTATTGGCACGGTGACGACCGGCTTGCCATATTGAAGCGCTTGCGAAAGCGCCACGTGCCCCCCTCTTAAGACGAGAAGGTCGCTCATGGCAAATATCTCGTCGCGAACGGGACACCATTCGTAGTACCACCCTGATTTTCCGACCCTCCTTGGGCTTGGATCACCATCTGCCCTGCCCTCCGAAATAACGAACTGCACCTTGGAGTCGAGAAGTTTCAATGATTCGAGCGCAAGACTGATCAGAGTTAGCCGCGTTCGCAGAGGTCCGCTTACGTGTACGAATACGAGTGGCCGGGAACGATCAATGGACAGCATCCTCGCAACTTCGTCCATTGATTCCTCCGTCGGCCGGTTGCTCGGCGAAGTAAACCCGATGTACTCGAGCTTGCGAGAAGCCGAACCGATATCCCATACGTTGTGAGCAGATATCGTATGCGGGGGAGCAAGGTCCGGTACCAGCAGCCTGTCTGCAAGAGCCCACATTGAACCCAAGAATTCGCCGATCAATTTTTCAAATAGCCGCGATACGGCAAGTTCGCGCAATCGCGGCGATAGCAAGAGTCTGACTTGATTGAGAACTACTATTGAGGGGATTCCTAGCAGCCGAGCAGCTAAAATGGGCGACAGCCTGGAATCAGACACTACGATATTAGGCTTGCACATCATCATGTTACGAATCTCCTGGTTTACCTGGCGCGAAAAGTTGGCAAACCAGAGGGGAACATTAGCAAGGCTATCCTTAACAGAGAGGCCTCCTTCCATGCTCCAGGCAAACTCTACCGGGGGGACTGTCGAACATTGATACCCGTGCATGGAAATGTAGCCGGCGGCCTCGCCAAAGGATGAGAACTTTGCCTCTGCTCCGGCTCTCTTAAGCTCGTTGGCGACCATTACCAATCGGCTGGCATGACCTAGACCAACCCCGTAAGGTGCAAAATATGCAAGGCCCAATTGTAGTGTTCTGCCGCGTTTCATTATATATTATGTTGTCACGGCATCAGCTTGACCACGTTGCCCCCCGGCTCAACTTCTCTGAAAACAATTGCTTGAAATCTATATAGCTTGGATGATGGGTCGAGCCATACGTCTGGTGGTGCGCCGGCCTTGTAGCATATATTTGCAAGATACTCATCGACATCCCACTTTAATTCCACTGGTACTTGGGGGAGAAGCAATCCTGAACCATGCTTCCAGCGGAGGATCAAACCGTCGCGACCTACCATAATCTGCTCCCGGTATTTCGAAGGCTCGCAATCAAATTCTTCAGGATGCGTGAGAACGCTCACTTCAAAGACTATTTTTTCGAGCTCCCGCAAGTCCACCGGCGGAAAGCGCGGATCCTCGGTGGCGGCTGCTACGGCAGCTTCAATAACAGACTGACGCAGTTGTTTTTCCGGCAGAAGAAAGCCAATGCAACCTCGCAGATGCAGCTCCTTGTTGCTGGTCAGGTGATTGAGCGTCACAAACACGCCCGCCTCGGCTGTGATGTTACCTTGCGGTTCGAGTATCACGGATTCAGAAAGGTACACCCCAACTGCATTCCTAGCCAGCCTGACAAGCTCCTCTCCTTGGCTGTCGGAAATCACAACATGTGTGTGTGAGATCAACCGGTAAAAAAGCGATTCGCCTATTACGGATTTTGTCTAGGAGATCCTCGCGAACGTCAACATGCAAAGGCAAGATGCAGGCCATCGCTAATAATAAGAAATATTAACTCAAAGCCAATCAGTTGTTGATGTACATGATGAATTGCCCGTCCTGCGGACTGGTCATGGTGTGGCTTAACGGCTCGGTCTTGCACGATCCGCCTGTGAACCACTATGAGTGCCGGCGATGTCAGATTTACGTCGTAAAGCAGCCCGACGGCAGTTATGATATGAAACAGATCCAACCCGAAGAAAAGAGTGCAGCAGTTTCGGGGAACCAGCCGATGGAAAGCTAATATAAGATTCTGTATTTGCACTCCATTGCTTATGCGACAGAGTATGCCTTCTAATTCCCTGAGAGATCGGCTGGAAAACTCGAGCAATATCATAACCCTCCCCGGCGTTTTTGACGCGCTGAGCGCACGAATTGCCGAGCATGTTGGTTTCGATGCAATGTTCCAAACAGGCTATGGGTCTTCGGCCGCACTCCTTGGGATGCCTGATTTCGGACTTCTTAACGCAGGTGAGACACTTGAAAACGCAAAGCGGATCATTTCCGCGGTGAGCTCCCCTGTGCTCGTAGACGCGGACACGGGATACGGTAATCCCCTCAATGTATGGAGAATGGTTAGAGACTTGGAAAATCTGGGCGCCGCGGGAATATTTCTCGAGGATCAAGTCTGGCCAAAGCGCTGTGGACATATGGCAGGCAAGGAAGTCATCCCAACGGACGACTATCTCCCAAAACTAAAGGCCGCTCTTGAAGCGCGCAGGAGCAAAGACTTTGTCATCGTAGCCAGGACGGACGCTCGCGCGCCTCTGGGCCTGCAGGAGGCGATTGAACGCGGCAAGGCCTACAGAAAGGCAGGGGCTGATGCGGTTTTCGTCGAAGCGCCAAGGTCGGTGGAGGAGCTGAAGCAGGTTGCAGAGGAGATAGATGCTCCTCTTGTGGCAAACATGATAGAGGATGGAATAACCCCGAATCTGCCCTCGCAGGAGCTCCAAAAGCTCGGATATAGAATTGCGGTGTTCCCGCTGTCGGCACTCTACAGCGCGACCTATGCAATGCGAGAAGTCCTGACCGAATTGAAAAACACCGGCGCGACCAAACAGACACGCAGGATGATGGTAACGTTCAAAGATTTCAACAGCTTTGTTGACCTGCAGAAGTTTATTGACCTCGACAAGAAATATTCCTGAGTCTCCACGCAAGCGTCATCCTATAGAGCATTTACAAGGCGCGTCATCTTGTCGAAGCTGATTTCAAAACCAAAGCGCCTTTCTTCTCTCTTCATGTTGCGGTACATGCTCATCATGAGCTTCAGGTGTCTGACGGTGCTTAACTTCCCGTCCATTTTGAGCCTCACAATTCTGTACACATCGTCATAGTAATCGAACCGGTCAAGGACTTTCTTTCTGTACTTGGTGAAATTGAAGCCGTCCGGACCGTCATCGAGTACTTCTAGGAATATGTCGCAGCAGATGAGTGACGGAATTATGCCTTCGCCAAGCATTGGGAAGACGCAGCCGATGGATTCCCCTATCCCTATTACGTTGCCATCGTAAAAGGGTTCCATTCGTTTCGGCGGTGCCAGCCGGATCGGCCTCCCTATCTTTTTCAAGATCTTTGCCTCTGGATGCTGCTTGAAAAATTCGTTCACGCCGTAGTAATGCTTGTCGACATCGCCGGCTCCGATATATCCCCGACCGTCATCAAGAGGAAAGTACCAAAAGTAGCCCCTTGCCCGTTTGTATCCTATGACATAGAACTCCTTGATTCCTTGAACATTCTCTACGAGGTATTCGTAAGCCGGTATCAGAAAGTCCTGCTTTGATCTGGGCAGCAGAGAACGGTGTAGACCGGTGCAGTCAAGGACACAGTCATATTCATCAAAGGGAAATGTGTCTTTAGTAATCTTGCTGCCATAATGCACTTTGACATCCCCCAGAAGGTCGCTCTCCCACCTCTGCTTGTCGTAGGTGACCAGCCCTCTGAGCTCAAGATATTCTTCATGATCGTTTGGTAATTCCATTTTGAGCCTCTTCCCGACGTGGAAGACATATTCGTCAAAATCAAGTCCTGCGTGAGCGGAAAATTGTTCGAGCATGTGCCTGGACGCGCCCCAAGCGCAAACAGGCCAGTGCTGCTCTTTCTTGGATGCTTCAAAGATTTCGACATCGTGACCGCGTTTCTGCAGGGAGCTGCCAAGGTAGCTCCCGGCAACACCTGCACCGGCGATCGCGAATCTCACTGTCCGGTTTCTATTTGTCCCACAGTTTACTTATAATTCTTGTCGCGACTTTTCATCGGCGTATCTATCAGCGATCCGGTATCGTGCGTATTTGTCGTCCGGCGAATACTTGGGTGGATGCGGATCAATAGTGGGGTTGCTGCACCGCGGGCACTGGTGCTTTAGCGTGTAAGTGCCGCATCGGACACACTTTCGGATAAGGTGCTTCAAGATCCTAATAGTCGATACCCTTCTTCGCCTTTATTCCTTGCTGGTAGGGGTGCTTGCTCTCCTTCATCTCGGTTACCAGGTCGGCGGCCGCTATAATT
The DNA here is from genome assembly GCA_964574725.1 of uncultured Nitrososphaera sp. Taxonomy (GTDB): domain Archaea; phylum Thermoproteota; class Nitrososphaeria; order Nitrososphaerales; family Nitrososphaeraceae; genus Nitrososphaera. The sequence continues at coordinate 11,570 of CAZNOV010000035.1, forward strand.
GATTCAGGCGCATAATTGCCCGTAAGAACTAGGCTTGTTCTCTCGGGCTTGGCGCCGATAATTCCCAGCACATCCTTCTCAGAAATAAGGTTCAGCTTGATAGCATAGCTGATTTCGTCAAGTATCACTACGTCGTATGCTGCTGAGGCGAGCTTGTCTCTTGCAAGCGCGAGAGCGGCCTGAGCTGCCTTGTGGTGATCCTCTTCTTGGTGATCGTCGTCGAGTATTCCTACGAACCCCTTCCCCGCAGCTATCAATTCAAACTCGGGCTCGAGTCTTTTCGAGCTCGTGAGCTCTCCGTAGTACCATTCACCCTTGATGAACTGGATCATACAAACCTTCATGCCGTGACCGACAGCGCGCAAGACTATGCCAAGGGCAGCGGTCGTTTTTCCCTTTCCGCTGCCAGTGTAGACTATGACGAGACCGCGATCTGATGGCATCAGCCAGATGTCAGAACCATGAAGATAAAAATCAATCTGAAGATTAAAATTAATACAAGCCGCACCGTCCGGCCATGAAGATTCCCCGGCTAGTCGTCGCAGGTGTGACGAGCGGCGTGGGCAAGAC
>CAZNOV010000036.1:0-12084 GCA_964574725.1 uncultured Nitrososphaera sp.
ACCATGAGCGATCCCTGTGATATCGAAAAGGAGACCAGGCATATCGATAAGAGAAGATCGATAATACTGAAAGTCGTTCAAGAACATCCACACGAGCATCATAACGCAATCCAACGAATCGTTGTAGAAGATAAGAAAACAATGGCGAAGCGGACATATGAGAAGAATCTCAATGATCTGATCAGGGACAATATCTTAGTGCATACAACGAATGAAGGCAAAAAATTCTATCTTCGTCCGAGCAAGAATATCCACGCGCTTCACTTCGCAGAGTCGAATATACGGAAGCTAAGGGCGGAAATTGGAACTAATCTGGTCAGCTTCGAAAAGAGGTATTCGGGATTGCCTAATTCAGATCGAATTGATGAAGCAGTAAGGTTGAGTGAGATCGTGCTTAAGCAATTAAGGTCGATAGATGTGTTGTCTGCAATGTTCAGCTACCATAGTACTCATTACGCAGAGCTCCAGAAGGAGTACAGAGCATATCTTGTGGGAATAATCGATTTCATCAGAAAAGCCCCTAGGAAAAGACGAGTTTACCAAGCAGTAATCAACAGGTTGCTGGACATAGAACCACAATTTGACTTGGATCCTTCGTGGGGATATCCTTGACGTCTTGCTAATCATTTGTGAAAGTTTTAAGGGAGACCGCCTAGTATTTTTCCTCATCTTTCATCCAGTTCGCTAGATTCGTCAAAGCCTCTTCCACTTGGTTATTCTGAGGGGTCTTCCTTATTTTCTTCAATTGCTTTAGGAAGCATTCAGATGAATATAGAACCCACATTAGTCATCAGGGTATCTTGTCTACATAGGTCAGCATTTCTTCGACCGACTTGAATATCTTTCCTTTTCCCCGCTCCAGCTCCTCTATAGCCTGTTTGATAGACTTAATAGTTAAGGGCGGGATCTCGTGCTTTCGTTTCGATCTAGTGATAGCCATGTTAGGTCCTCTATGAAATACATAGCAAGTGGCATGCAAAAATCGAGTTCTGTGTGGAACTACAAAGGATCGCGCGACTGCTCGTAATGATTCAAATTCCACCCGACATTCCTATTGCGCAGCAGATGGAAGCCCTCGAAAGCATCAGACGAGACCTCAGAAGGGCGGCCAATCCCAAGAAAGCTCTCATTCTTCAGCGATTCTTCAAGACAGGACCAGGCGAGTATGGCGAAGGAGATGTCTTTCTGGGTGTGATGGTGCCTCAGTCCAGAAAGATTGCCAAGACCCATGCAAAGGCCGCTGATCTTTCCGCCATAAGAGAGCTTCTCGCTTCAAATGTTCACGAAGAGAGGCTCGTTGCGCTTCTTATCCTTGTGTTAAAATATGAATCCGGGGGCAAGGACGATCTCGCTGCATTCTACCTTGACAATCTGAGCCGAGTCAACAACTGGGATCTTGTTGATCTGACGTCACCAAACATTCTTGGTGCACATCTGGCTAACAGTGACAGGTCGCTGCTTTACAGCCTCGCAAGGTCGGCAAACCTGTGGGAAAGAAGAATCGCTATTGTGGCTACCCTCCATTTTATTAGGATGAACGACTTTACTGACACTTTCAAAATTGCCAAGATGCTTCTGGGAGACGATCGCGACCTTATCCACAAGGCCGCTGGGTGGATGCTCCGGGAAGTGGGCAAGAAAGATCCTTCGGCACTGGAAAAATTCTTGAAAAGCAACAGCACAAAAATGCCGAGAACCATGCTCCGCTATGCGATTGAAGGATTTCCCGAGAAGAAAAGAAAGTTTTACCTCGGCTCTCGCGAAAGACGGTAAGTTCAAATATGGATCGTAGGGGATGCAATCTGCAATGGAATACGTATATGCTGCGTTACTTCTTCACAAGTTAAAGCAGGGTATCACGGAGGATAGCGTTAAGAAAGTTGTCAAGGCAGCGGGCGTCGATCCCGACGATGTAAGGGTGAAAGCCCTGGTGGCTGCATTAGGCGAAGTTAACATTGAAGAGGCTCTAAAGGCCGCGCCGGTCGCAATGGCAGCAGCTCCGGCAGCTGGAGGTGCAGCGCCGGCGGCAGGAGGTTCGGCACCGGCCAAGGCAGAAGAGAAGAAGGACGAAAAGAAAGAGGAAGAAGCTCTGGAAGGGCTCTCTTCGCTGTTCGGCTAGACTTTTTCTTCTTTTTCCTTTTTCATTTTAATTGCTCGACTGTACATCGTTTTCCGGTCTTGATCAACCATAGCCCAGATACTACATTCTTGATATACCTGAAACGTAATGCAAAAGTATGACCAGCGACAAGAGGGTTGCATTAATAGCCATTCCTGCTGCCGCGATAGCTATCACGGCAGCAGTCGTATTCGCGTTATCATCGCAGCCAGCAAGAAGTAACGAGAATGCCGATGATGACTCCCCGGATGATGGCAGCACAAGCACTGTTGAATCTTGTGATACCGTCAGCGGCCGCGTCAGGTCTATCCTAGCCAGCATCGAGGGTATCGAGACTGAAGAAACAAGAAATGCCTCGGCAAGCCTCGTGGATGAATACTGCCAAAGAGAGCAGCTCGTGCAGGAGATAAGCGCCATGGCTAGACCTGCTGCTGGACTCGTTGCCTATGGTTGCGACGCTGGCTCTGGCAGGCTAGGCGACGATGAGCTGCAGCAGACGCTCCAAGGTCATGCCACGATATATTGCGATAACGCATTCGTGACAATATTCGAAGATTCGGAATTCCTTATTGTAGAAGTTGACGACTTCAGAGAAGACTTGAAAGCTGATCTTGAAGAGGATGATAACTCAACTTCAACGATCGACATGGAGGAGGTTGACGCGAAACTTCAGGAGGTTGCCGATTTGGCAAATAAAGCAAAGTCTTTGTTGCGCTCTGACAGGTACTATGAAGCGGCGCAGGCGTACGATACTGGTTCAAAGATGCTGGACCAGCTGTCGTCAAGCTACTGAGGGCTGTATCCTTTTTCTTTCGCTTTGCCGGCAACAGCCTGCGCCTTAGATTGGGCCCGGGGGAGCACAAAGTCCGCCGTCTCGGGAGTAATGTATCCAGCTTCTGCTGCAAGCGACTTTGCCTGTTGTTCCGCTTTCACAAGGAGCGGCTTGACCGTTTCCGGCGTCATGTAGCCCGCCTCAGTCGCGAGGGCAAGGGCTTGCTGGAAGGACCTGACAAGCTCTTCGCGGTACTCTTCAAGGTCGATCTTTAGGTCCTGCTCCTTGAACTGCAGCCCTTCAGCGATAGCATAGTTGACTGCGATGCCGGCCTCGATCGGCTTGACGTTGAGCTTGCTCAATAGCGACGCAAGCGGCATAGAGATCACGTCGCCGGGCTTGGCCACGACAGTGTCCTTGCTTATCCATATCATGCCCTGGTCGATCCTAGTAGGTACGTTCGCAACCTTGAATTCTGAAAGAACGGGTCCGGGCGCAATTCCCGTGTTGCCTGCAGGCACGACGATTTCCCTTGTCGCGATGTCGCCTCCCTTGGCGGCCAGGAATACCTTGTTCTGGGCAAATATCAGGTTCAGCTTGAACGGGCTGATGTTGGTGAACATCAGCGCGCACTGGCCTTCCAGCTGCTTGCTGAGGTCTTCGATCCCGGCCACGCCACTGACTTTTTCAAAAGCCCTCATCGCTATCTTGTTCTTGATTATCCTGATCTTGATGTCGTTTCGGAATTTCTTGCGTATTGCCATCAGCTGCGTGGCGCGAACCTTGGTCATCTTGGAAAGCGCGATGACGCTGTAATTCTTTGGCAGCTCCTGCAGCTCTTGGTACATCTGGCGCTTCTTTTTTGGGTAGTGTTTGTGCTGCGGCGCCATCTGTGCAGACATTTTACTCTCGCTTCTCCGCGGCAAGTGCCGTCAGTTTTGCCGCCTTGCCCATCGTGAATTTTACCATGGCGTTGCGGATGTTCTTGTCTCCCTGGGGCAGCTTTTTCTCGATTGCAGATATTATGGCTCCGGCGTTCTCTGCAAGCTGGCTGTCCTCCATCTTTTCGTCTCCGATCTTGGCTGAAACATTGAGCTGGTTCTTTGCCCTGACCCTGACAGAAGAGCGGAACCGGGCTGCAATCGCCTCGACAGCGGCGCCGTACGGAAGCGGCGTGGGCATCTTGCCCTTGGGCCCAAGGAACTGCCCGAGAGACCGGCCTACCGTTGCCATCTGGGCAGTGTCTGAGAGGAAAAAGTCATGCGATCTCACCACCTTGCGGGCCTCGCGCTTGTTAGTGCCGAGCCTGTCCAGCTCCTGCGGGTCCATCACTCTGTCAATCCCTGCCTTCCTGACCTTGCTTGCCATGTCTCCGGATGCAATGACGCAAATCGTAGGCTGCCTGCCGGCCTTGTGCGGCAGCGGCACGACCTCGTTCAGGTTAAATCCCTTCTTTATGTCGATATCCTTCAGAACAAGCGTCAGCTCGGCTGACTGGTTGAATTTTCTCTTGGGCGATCCCTCGCGCGCCTTTTTGACCAGCTCCAAAATCTGGTTGCTGCTGACCATTATCTTCCCCTCTTTTTATATAGACACAAGAAGCGGAGCAAGCCTCTTAAAATCTTTGGGATTCTTCATGGACTTACCGAAAGTGCAAGATTGTCGTTGAAAGAAGGAAAAGTCGCGAGTATAAGGCCGGATATTCCCATAAGCGATGGAGCAATGAATTTCCGCGAACCTACTAGCAAGAATAGCAGAGTAGCGTCGGCAGTGCGTACGCCCATTTACGGTATGCATGCATTTTAAGGCGATCATAATAACAAGATTGAAGGACCTAATAAGTGGGGTAAATGTCATAGAGAATGCGAGTCCTCAAAATTAGTTGACTGTTCAGTTATGCGGCTTTGAGAATCTTTTCGCTCCAGGTAGAATACTCGGTACCCGAAATATGCTATAAAGCCAAAAATGACGGCAGACTGTGAGAACAGCACCGGATGTATCTCGTATCCTTCCCATACTCCAACCCCGCCAAAGCCTGACAACATTGCGGCCAAGAGCCAAAAATCTGTAGATGGAGCCATCCACTCTCATTGGGATTGCTCGGCAATAACTGTTTTCGTGCTTTTTTGGCCGTGCACTCGCTGATACAGTATTCAGAAATCAGCTCATCAGCCGATAAGGTGACAGCACCAAAACTGCAACAGATAGAAAAGTAGAAAATTTGCCCACATTACTTAAATAATAAATCTTCTTCAAAGAGTTAGCTATAATTATGTTAAAGAATATTCTACGAAGGAAAAACCTTCTTGTTATACTCGCTATTACATCTATTGCACTTTCACTCTCTATGGTATCGTATCAATATTCTACCTACACTTCAGACGAAATTGCGAAAATCGGCTCCGAGGATATCGCGTCGAACGCGGAAAATGAAGCCTATGACTTGTCACGCATAATAATAAACAAGATCGATGCTGTTACGACCAACCTGCAAATTCTTTCGAATGGGCCATCAATTCAACAAAGCAGGACTACAAACATAGTGCAATTATTTGATGCGGCCCAATACTCTACTGATGAGCTTACGGAATACTATCTTTGGCTCGACAAGGATGGAAGAATCATGAGTGCCAGCAATATTGCAAGAGCCACTTACCAATACAGATCCACGTGGCAATCTGAGAAGCCGTTATTTCTCACAGAGCCAGAGAGGACAGGAAGTATCTATTATAGTGGCGTTCTGAATTCTGCCGACAATGTGAATAGACTTTACATATCTTACCCGATAATCTATTCACTTCAAGATAATGAACTGCTGAAGGACGAATTTACGGGAGTTATTGTAGCCGTAATTAGGCTAGACACTTTGGGCAGATTACTGCAAAATGAGCTGTCGCCTGCCTTCCAGAGTGTTATTTTGCTCGCGGACAGCAAGGGCGCATTAGTCTACGCTACCGACGAATCATTGATTGAAAAGAGCCTCTTGGAAGACCCTTCCATCCTACTTTCATTATCGTCCTTAAAATTATCTGGCAGTTCGGCCCAAGAGGTCAAAGCAGTGATAGATGCGAGCCTGCATGGACAATCTGGTTCTAAAAATGTCGCGGTTGAAGGGAAACAATTCACCTTCGGTTATCATCCGATAATACATAATGACATCCACTTTTGGACACTCTACATCGTGACACCCCATACTCTTAATGATAATGTCAGCGCTCTACTTTCGAAGCAGGATTCATTCACAATGATTTCGCTTCTTGTGATTGGAAGTGTTTCGGCCGGCATAGCCTACCTGGTTATCACATGGAATAGAAGGCTGGAGAACATTGTACTTGCAAAGACGTCAGAATTGATAAAGACAAACGAATCGCTCACGGAATCGAATATCCAATTGGCAATAGCAAATGAACAGTTGAGAAAACATGAAAAGCTTCAAAGGGAATTCGTTAATATCGCTGCCCATGAATTGAGGACGCCGATCATGCCCATTCTTGGAATGACTGACATTTTAGATGCGCAATTTGGCCAGCACAACGAAATCATGTTAGAACGAAAGGACTTTGAAATAATATTACGTAACGCGAGAAGGCTAGAAAAGCTGGCTACAGACGTGTTAGATGTTTCAAGAATCGAGACACAGTCTTTTCATCTTGACAAAGCGCGATTCGATCTGTACGAAATAATAGAACTGGCTGTGGAAGATGCCAAGAGGCAAACAGTCCTCAACAATGTCAGATTCGTAATAGAGGCCGAGTCTGGAATGACTGTCTTTGCTGATAAATCTAGGATTAGGCAGGTCCTATCCAACCTCTTGAGCAACGCAACAAGGTTTACTGATGATGGCAGCATCACAGTTACTGCCAAAGAAGATAGGGATAACAACTGTCTGCTTCTATCTGTTAGTGACACTGGCACTGGAGTTGATCCGGAGATTATCCCTAGGCTTTTTGAGAAGTTTGCGACAAGGTCTGGCACAGATAGACCTCAGTCTGGGTCGGGTCTTGGTCTATACGTCTCCAAGAAAATAGTAGAGGCTCATGGGGGCAAGATACGGGCCGAGAACAATACAGGCGGCAGAGGAGCGACTATTCGTATTTCGATACCCATTCTGGAGAGAGTGACCCCAAAGCACTAACAGCCGATGGCAGAGCCAGCATCCAACGAATGCAGGCACCATGTCTAGAAAGCGAATACCGTCCGAAAAAAAGTTGTATTTATACAAGAAAATCAGCATTTTTTTCTCAGTAATCATCGACGTTCACGGACTTATCAGACAGTCTATTCTCGATACAGCGCTTAAATTGTACGGGTAACCCATATTGAAGCAAAGCGTTGCTTTGGTAGCAAAGTCAAAGAAGGCGATCTATGCGGCATTATTTGGCAATCTCGGGATAGCGATAGCCAAGTTCATCGCTGCGGTTTTCACGGGGAGCGCAGCTATGTGGGCCGAGACCTACCATTCATTCTCTGACACTTTTAACCAGGTCCTGCTGCTCATCGGACTTCGGACAAGCACCAAGGCTGCCACAGAGCGGCATCCTTTTGGCCATGGCAAGGAGCAGTTCTTCTGGTCATTCATCGTCGCGACAATGTTGTTTGGCATTTCCGGGATCCTTTCACTCCAGCAGGGCTTTGGATCTCTGTTCGGAGAGATGCACAGCCTTGAAAACGTCAACATAAGCTACATTATTCTCGCAATCTCGGCCGGGTTTGAAGCGAACGCATTGCGCATAGCCTTCGACCTTTTCAGAAAAACGATAGAGGCTAGTGGACAGAAGGTTACCTTCCGAACGCTCTTGCAGGAATTCCGCGAAAGCAAGGACCCAGTGATCCTGACGGTTATGGTGGAGGACTCGGCAGCGCTGCTGGGAATCGCAGTTGCCGCGCTGGGCATCTTCCTGACAGAACTCACTGGCAACATAGTGTACGATGCTGCAGCCTCTCTTGGAATAGGCGTCATACTCATGATCTTTGCATTCTTTTTGGCAAAGGAAAACAAGGGCCTGCTGGTAGGCGAGGCAATTTCAAAGAGGGACTACAGAAAGATTGCTACCTTGGTGCAGCAGATCCCCGAAGTCAATCGCATAGTGACCATGAGGACGATGCATTTTTCACCTGAGGACGTGCTGGTGGCGATGGAGGTAAACCTGAAGGACGGGCTTGATACCGACAGGATAGAGCTCGTCATAGACAAAATCGAGCAGCAGGTGATCCAGGTTCTGCCAAACATCATCCCTTCAAAAATCTACATCGAGCTGGAGCAGGACAGTTGCCCTGTCGATTTCAGGGGAAAGGATCGGAAGAAGAGCTGATTGAAAATTACTTGTATGAGGCCCTGATCCTTGCAAATAGCGAGATCTGAAGCGCGATGATCACTGATATCAGGGCGAGCACGGGCAGGATGAGGCTGTTTATCTGTCCGGAGGCTTCCTGCATGCTTTCTATCTGAGTTCCTATAGATCCCTGCGCCTCCAGAACTGAACCAGTTATTGTAGACTTTGTCTCGTTCAGGGCGCTTCTCGTGTCATCAAGCCCTTCCTGGACACGCTGAAGTTCCTGGTTCGTCTTGCCGAGTTCTTTGTCCAGTTGCGCCACTGATTCCTGGATCGTGCTTATGCTGCTAAGGCTTGCAGTCACAACCTTGGAATCATGGGACAGGAGCCCTCTGTTGAAGACGATCGCGTGGATAACATAGGTGCCCTCCGTCTCTATCGTCACGTCAGCATAGTATAGCCCTTCGTGCAGCTTTACGAATTTGTCCGCAAGGACTATGGTAGCATTGCCCCTGCCCGAGTGGACATGCGATGAGCCGAGGAGCTCAGATATCGCCGCCGGATCGTCTACGTTCACAAGGGCACCGTCATAGGTCACCTGTACAAAGATGCGAAAGGGGACCTTTGTTGTGATCTGGTCAGGTGACTCTAGCTTTACGTCCAGAATATGGGTCCTGGGAATCCTCGCTCCCTCATCTTGCTGGAAAGATTCGGCAAACGTCAGCTCGAGCACCTGCGATTGCTGCGTTGCGCCCGAGAGTGCCTCGATTGTATAGGCGCCAAACGGAATGTTTCGGCTAGGCTCGGGCCATTTGAAGATGCTTTCCCTGAAAAAGCCCTCTTCGTCTATCCTGATGTTGTCCAGCTTGATGGCCTTTCCGGCAGGATCAAAGAGCCTGACCAGGAGCGTGTCGTCTGGTTCTCCGGCTCCGTATATTGTGAGCGTCTCTCCCGGGTTGTACACTTGCTCGGTTGTCCTGAACAGGAGGCGGGCCAGTGAAAAGGCGGGCTCCGGGATAACGACAAACGATGCTAAAATCAAAAGCAGTGCGATTGCGGCTGGGCAATAATTTCTGATCAAGAATTTCTTGTCAAAAGATCCTTTTGCGCTCGGCTTCTTCTTGTTCATACAAAAAAAGAGAAAGAGGGAGGTAGGTTGTTGTCAACCTATCTACGCTACGACAGTGACTGTGGACTGCGCCACCTTGGACAGGATTACCGGGTTGTTGAGGTTGCTTACGGTGAATGTCCTTAGGGTGTAGTCACCTGGTTGCGTCGGCGTCCAGTCTGCCGTTACCGAAGCCTGACCATTCGGTGTCAGCGTCGTGCCCACCGTTGCCAGTCTGACCGTTATGCCCTGTGCATTCCTGACTTCAAGTATCGCCACGAATGGCTGGTCTGCATCACCGTTGTTCTTCACTGTAGTCGCGATGTTTGTCGGTGAACCAACTGATGGTTCGTCTATCGGTCTACCTGCGCTGTCCACAAGCCCAGGTGTTGATGCTGTCGTGGTGGTATCGGTCGCTCCTGCTCCTATCTGGATGTTGAAGATAAAGTCCTTGTCGTCTTCCTCCTCTTCAAAGTCTGCCGGGAAGTCGTCCGTGTACTCTACTGACACAATGTCGCCGGTCTTGACGGTGATCGTGCCACCTTCCGTGCCAGATGTTGTGCTGAAGGACAGCCTGAACACACCTGTGTTCCTGCCTGTTTCGAGTGCAGAGATCTCTTCTCCTACTCTGTCGCTGCTGGAAGTAACCCTGATGTCAGTCAGCGAGTCAGCAATGTCTGGTTTACGGTTAGCGTCCGGGTCGCTGATTGTGCAGAAGACTCTTTCGCCTACTAGGTAGCTAGGCTTGTCGCACGCGAACTCTGGGTCCCAGCTCTTGACCTCGATGATTGCAGAAGTTGTCGTGGATCTGCCGCTTGCATCCTGCTCGTCTTCGTATCGGATGGCAATCAGGTCACCGGGGCATGCACCGATGCTTGGATCGCTGCCGCCATCGGCCTCGAATTTGGATTCACCACCTAGGTCGTCGTCCTCACATGCTTTTTCATCTGTAATGAGTTCTAGCGTGAACTCAAACACACCTGTGTTAGGACCGGTCTCTTCGATTTCTGGACTTGCGTCGCCCACTTCTCTCCTGTCGCTTCTGAAGCTAACGAAGAAGTCATCGCTGTCAGGATCATCTGGGTCATAGTTCTCCGTTGACCGCGGGTCTTCGTCAAGGTCAATGTCTGTGATGAGCACGGTTACTTCAGTGCCTGGACCGACTAGTTCTGGCATGATTTCGATAGCGCCGGTTCCTGACACGACTGGCAGGTTCACTTCCAGTTCGTCACCAGAGCGGCCTGTCGAGTCAACCTCATCATTAAATGTGATGAGTATGTTGGTTGCCTGTTCTATCTCATCGCCGCTTTTCTTAGTCACGGGGATGTCTGTGCCTATGGTCCAGGTCGCTGTGAATATTCCCGTGTCGGGACCTGTCTCTCTGAATGTTTCTGTAGTCTCTCCACTTAGCTCGTCATCTTCCGTCTCGACCAAGACTACGAATTCGTTGCCTGAAACGGTGGCGTCAGTATCGGATTCAAACTCTTCAACGGTGCCATCGTCCAGGTTAAGGTCTTCATCCTGAACTGTGATGGTTATTACGTCGCCCGACTTTACCGAATCCTTGTCAACTACGACCACACCGTCGTTTGCTCTTGCAGTAATGCCCTGACTTTCCTCATCGTCGTCAGCGTCTATGTAGTTGAAGGTGATTTCCATGTCTTGCCAATCGTCCAGTCCAAGGTCGCCTTCCACGAATTCGAGCTCCTCGTCAAACACGCCAGTAGATTTGCCAGTTTCCGTCAGGGTGATGCCTTCTTTAGTGCTCGTGTCGGGATCGTCTGCTAGGTCTGGCAGTATGTCGAACAAGATGCTCGATTCGTAAGCATCGAATGAAGCGATCGTGATGTCATCTCCGCTTCCTGTCTCGATCTCGATGGTGAAGGACACGTCAGAGTCGACATCGGGGTCGTCCTTGTCGGCTTCGAATGCAAACCTGAGCTGGTCCTGGGTTGCCGATTGTATGTTCTGGTCAGCGTCTGTGATTATGAGAGTCACGAAGACGGTCTCATCGATCCCCGCAGCGACCCAGTCAGAATCCGCTGCAGGCGGAATTGGAATGACTGTTCTCGAGAAGTCGACTCCGGTGGTGGCCTTGCCGATTGCTATTTCGTCGCTTGCCTCGCGGCTTACGTCGTCGAAGAGGTCGTTGTATGTGATTTCGATTTGGTCTCCGTCATCGACATCAACTGGGTCTCCATCGACTTCCGCACTATCTAGGATGTCGGCCATGTCTAGGCTAGTTGTAAAGACGCCTGTGTTGATGCCTGTCTCTACTAATGTGTACGGCAATGAGACGGTAAAGTCAACTGGATCTCCCTCTATGTCGACTTCAAGGTTTGCCAGGTTGCCTAGGTTTTGTGTTCCACGGAATAGCGGGTAGGGCGCCTCACCGAAAAGTTTGAAGGTGTAAGAGTCCTTTGTTCGTGGGTTGTCATTTAGATCTGCGTCAGTGATAGTCAGCAAGAAGTCATCGTTGATTCCAGCAGTTTCTGGGAGAGTCACCTGTGGAGTAGCCAGTGTCATTTCAAATCTGGTCGTAAACAGCTCTATTGCAGAGTCGTCGTTTCGTGTGTCGTTGTATCTCACGAAAATGTCCTCGGTAATGTCGTCAGGTGTTAGCTCGAGGATCGAGTTTCCAGCAACTACGAAAGCAGTGCTGTTCACGAATGTGATCTTTATTTCATCGTTTGTTACGTCCGGTACGAAGATGCCAGTATTGTCGTCTGTCTCTGTAAGGTCGACAATAACTATGTCCCCACCTGGACCGTCTGTTTCGACAATCAAGGCATCATCCAATGTGTCATCGTCT